>JAHFLT010000008.1:46352-48667 GCA_023264635.1 Candidatus Woesearchaeota archaeon
TTTTTCTTCACGTAAAAATTTGACCGTTGCTTCAAAAACTGTTAACTCTGTATTCGAAAAAATAGAAGTTGGGATACCCTCAGCTTTTTGTTCTTTACTTTGGATATATGCAAGCAATTCTTTAGCTACTTGAACAAGATCATTTTCAATTTCTTCGCGTTTAATGAGAACGTCCCCACGAGAGAAAAACCTACCTTGGACTGGAGTTTCTCTCATCCCTATTTTCTTGTCAGTCATTTATGCATGGAAGTTGTTCTTTGCGGAATACCGAACCAGATTTTTTTACTACTATGTTGATTTTATTACTATTATGTAAGATAAATTAGTATATAATGCTTTCTTTTTTGCTCATTATTTAAACTATCTTGTAAGAAAATAAACTACAATGTTGCAATATTTAACTATTTTGTAAGAAAATAATTTATAATACTACTATTTTGTAAGTTTTCTGATTAGTTTATCTATAACTGAGCGTGGCCAACCTTTTGCTTCACATTTTGCCAGAATATAGTTTTGGCTGTATCCTTGCTTTTGTGCTGACTGAAGAATTACTGTAATTTCCTTCTTTAGGTGTCTGTATGTAGAGACTCTCTGCACAAGCACCTTCTTAGGCCAACCTTTGACTAAAAGTGCATTCATCAATGCTTTATCATCCCGGTCATCCATGACCGCTGCCAATAATATGGAATCTAGTTCCTTCAATGGCTCTTTCCATCTTTTGATCCTTTCTCGTACAATATTCCAAGGCCACCCTTTTGTCAAAAGCTGGACTTCCATGTCTGGAAATGGCACTCCAGCAAGCCATGCAGAAATTATGTAGGTGTCCACTTTTGCTTCTGCATTGTTAAGGGGCTTGTGCCATGGATGGAATGTATCATGAATGGTTGTATATACCCCAGAGATTTTTTCTGCTGTTTTGTATATTACTTTTACAAATTCGCTTAGTCCTTTGCTTATCCCACTTTTCAATGCTGTAAATGCCAACGATATTTTCCGGGCAATCTCACCTATTGTTGTTTCGGCTGTCCTACGTCCATCACGTAAGCTGTGGTATACAACTTTACGTTGTGTGGAAACATTCTCTACTACCGTAGAAATCTCTTTCACCATAGATGAAGTAATAGAGTATAGTGATCTTAGTGTTCTGCTGACAACTTTGTTGTTTATTTCATGAGTTATACTTATCATGCTTATGATGATAATCAGCAGTAAAGTGAAAAGTACAGGTGTTATGCTTCTAGCTTGTATTGGAATGGGCATTACTACAGTTTGTCTCAGTGGTCTGCTCAGGGTGTCTTTTTCCCGTAACGTTGGACGTTCTTTTGTTAGTGTTGTATGTTCTCCTCTTTGTTCCGCATTTGGTGTTTCTTTTAGGTCATTTTCATCAATTTTTGGCACGTCCTCTTCGGAGGTTACAGATTTCACTTCAGGCTTACTGATGGATGGCGCAGTCTTGCTTGTAATTGATCCTTTACCGCTACTGGGGGAGCTTGGTCCGCTGCCAATGGTAGATGCTCGTGACCTCACAGAAATATGCACTGTATTACTGAGTGTTGAGTTAAAGCCATCAGTTGCACTAAATGTTATTGTTTCTGGTTCTGTAGATTGAGTTAAAGCGGTTACAGCACCATTTAATCCAATACTCAATGTAACAGCACTGTTTCCTATCACAGAGTAAGTCAATGTATCTCCATCAGAATCGCTGAAAAATGAGTTCAGGTTAAATAGAGTCGTAGCTGTGCCTTGTGTTATTGTTTGGTCTGGTATCGAAGTCGTGAGCGTTGGTGCCAAATTGCTTACAATCACTGTGAATATTGGGGTGTTGTTGAAGTTGTTGTTAGTATCATTAACATAAACTCTCCAACCAACTGCCTTCCCCCTGGTTGATTGAATCGTTACTGTAGTAGTGGATACATTTTGGAGTCCAGATAAGGCAGTAAATGAATTATTTACGAATGATCCAGAATCATTCATGCTGAAGATATAACCAGATAAACCATTATTATCAAACCAGGTCACATTAAAAATTCCAGTATCTCCTTTTTTAATTGTCGTGAAATTCGTAGTATTATTATTCCACCCCGGCTCTTGGACATCAGCGATATTAAAAGAGAATAATGCAGTCTGATTCCAGTTATTGCTGGTATCGTTAGCATACACTCTCCACGTAACACCATCTCCAATGCTTCTGGTGTTGTTGATTGTTACGGCAGTGCTGCTGACATTAGTAGTGCTAGTGAGTGATGTAAAGCTTCTGTTGACAAATAGTCCGGAATCATTAATGCTGAATATAAAGCCGGATAGTCCAACATTAT
>JAHFLT010000043.1 GCA_023264635.1 Candidatus Woesearchaeota archaeon
CCGAGGCCAAAGTAACTGTTTAGGGACATAAGATTAAGAGAGACTCTACTTATTATTTAAGATTTTGTGCCAATAACGCTGAGCAAAATATATAAACAACTTCTTTTTTCCAGCTTACGAGGGGGAAGATGGAGTACATGGACGAAAAAGGGAAGGTATACGAAATATCTTACAGCCAAAAACTGCAACGCGAACAAAACAGATTAGCGCGCCAAAAGAATATGCTGATCTTTTTTTTATTACTGACAGTAGCTGTTTTTGGAGTAGGGTTAGTCTACCTTTACATGAGATTGGAAGCGATTGATTTCCTGACTAAAATAATGAGAGCGCTAAACAAGTGCGCATGATTGATGTCATTCTTTTGGAGCCGGAAGAAGCGGGAAATGTTGGTGCGGTTGCCCGCGTGATGAAGAACTTTGGATTCACATCGCTCGTTCTTGTTAATCCAAAATGTGACCACCTTGAAGAAAAAGCGCGAAATAGGGCGAAGCATGCGCAGGATGTCCTTGAGAATGCAAAAATAGTATCTAGCATCTATGGAAAGTATCATACCCTCATAGCTACCACGGGACGTATTGGCACAGATTATAACGTCACACGTAGCCCCATTGCACCTGCACAGCTCATGCCGCCACAACAAAAAGTGGGCATTCTTTTCGGTCGTGAAGGAAGCGGGTTACGGAACGATGAACTGGAAAAATGTGACTTTATAATTAGTATTCCCACTTCACCGACATATCCTGTACTAAATGTCAGCCATGCAGTTTGTATTGTACTCTATGAACTGTTCCAGCACCAGAAACGAAAAAGCACTGATCACATTATCACCGCGACAAAGAAAGAAAAGGAACAAACTCTGTGGTTAATTAATAGTATAATCGATAATATCACATTCCCGACAGCAAGTATGCGGGAGACACAAAGGAAAGTATGGAAACGAATTATTGGAAAAAGCCTGCTCAGTCACCGGGAGGCTGCTGCATTAATGGGATTTTTTCGTCGTCTTTCGCGAAAAAAGTCTTGATACGGTTTTCTTGGTGTG
Source organism: Candidatus Woesearchaeota archaeon (assembly GCA_023264635.1). Classification (GTDB taxonomy): domain Archaea; phylum Nanobdellota; class Nanobdellia; order Woesearchaeales; family JAGVYF01; genus JACQSS01. Next base: position 1,043 of record JAHFLT010000043.1, read on the forward strand.
GTACTGCGGCAACACCAAGCGCATAGTAAATCTTCTCCGCCTCTCCACCCCAAGAATATTCTCCCTTCTCCTTAAGCACTTGTGTTACCTTGAATTCTCCTATAGTAACGCCTTTTTTCAAATGGTAGTAAATTGAGCGCATAGTGACTGGTGGAAAAACTTCCCTATACACCTTATATATCGAGTAAGCATAAGCCTCACCGACATAAGCAAGAATTTCAATAATATTCTGACGAATTTCAGAACGAACAGGTCTACCCACTTTTTGCATCAATAAAAAATAAAGGAAAGGGGATTTAAAATGTTTTCTATTTGATTTTCATTGCGTTTATCCTACCAACCATTCGACTACCCATTGATGACTTCCTGTACTTCGGTTGAAGTCATGACATTGACAGTTGTTTCACCTGGCCGCACTTGTGAACTCATACCTACAATATGAAGAATGTTAGCGCGTTCTGCTGTCTTAGCAAACATTTTATCAATCATGCCATCAAACACGACAGCATACATTCCCGTATTCAAGCTCTTAATAGTAGACAAAAGTTCACTTGTTGGTACTTTACCCAAAATGTTTAAACTGTTATCAAGTATGTACCCACCACGCGTGCCTACCAGATCATCGAGCATTGCCTTAAACTTACCTGCTTCCTCAGTAGAGAGAGGGAATTTTTTAGCTGTTAATGGCTTTAGCGGCAATGATTTTACAAGTGCAGGTACTTGTTGTGGCTTGACTATCATTTGTGGCTTTTGTTGAACACTCTGTTGAGCATTCTGAAGTTGTTGCAAGGGTCTCATTATATGATGTCGATTAGAGAGTTCATAAGGATTCATGCGTTCAAGTTCAGCGCGCGCCTGCTCAAGCGTAATTCTGCTCCTCAATGCTTTGTGTATCTCTTTGCTGGTTATTTCTTCTACTTCTTTGCCATCCGGGGCCCGGGTGACAAAGTCTATGTCGGCAACCGCAAGCAGCTCTTTCAAGATGAGATTCCCGCCACGGTCACCATCAACGAATGCAGTGCAGACTTTTTCTTTTGCGAGCTCAGCTATTGTTGGTGGGATACTGGTGCCATTGACAGCAACGACGTTCTTGAAACCATATTTTAATAGGTTCAAGACATCTGCACGACCTTCGACAATGATAACTTCATCAGACTCACCAATCGCTGGCCCAGCAGGCAGTTTATCTGGACCAAATTCGACGATTTCCATAACCCTAACTGACTGAGCTACCTCGTCTGCCAACTCGCGTGAATCCGGCAGCACATTCTCCATAAGACCCCGCAGGAGTTCCTTGGCACGCTCAACTACAAAGGTACGTTTTGATATGCGCACGTCTTCTATATTTTCCACGTGCAGTTTTGCATTGCAAGGACCTATACGTTGAATGACTTCCAGAGCTGCTGCAACAATTGCTGTTTCTGCTTTGTCTAAAGAAGACGGAATAATGATGGAGCCGTTTGTCTTACCCATCTTCGTTTCTGTATTTACTTCAATTCGACCAATCCTGCCAGATTTTTGTAATTCGCGCAACTCTAAATCTGCACCAAGCAGACCTTCGGTCTGACCAAAAATAGCACCTATTACATCAGGTCTGTCAACCGTACCTTCAATGGTAATCTGTGAATTAATGATGTACTTTGCTGAAACTGGACTAATTTTTCCCATGATTTTCTCCTCCCTACTGAGAAATAGTATTTTCTTTCAGCAAACATAATACCCATGAAACGTGATGAAGTGAATAGGAAATACTACTTCCCGTGTACCCCTTTTTGAAAAATGTCGCCCGTAACACTAACCCCCAAGCTCATGGCTTGATTGTTCATCGTCAGCTCCATTAGGTACTCTCGTGACGGGCTGAATTACACAATTGTGTCTCAGTGCCATTGCCAAAAGCACTGCTTTCAGCTCAACTAAGGACCCATTTGTATAACGAAGGAGCTGATAGGGGTAGGATATATAAAGGTTTCTGACCATTGTGATTTTGTAACTACCAATAGGTAATTTTTTGCTTGGTGGATTGTCTTATCACAAAAATCAAGGTAAAACATAATTACTGTTTCAATAGCCATGGCCGTTATTACCCCAACTAGAGGAAAGGAAATTAATTTTTGTATGAATTGTATTTCCTTTCCTAATAAGCGGAGGAACATTTGACATACGATTATTTGGTTCATCCGCTATAATTTTCTGCCAACAATAAGTATTCCTATTGCTTCCATGAGAATAACCAAATAACCCGATATTCTGATTTGTTATCATCTACTCGCCATTTCATCCCTAACAAATATAAACACCAAAACTGTCTTTCTTCCGATATCGAAATTCAAAGACGCATTTTAGAATAGTTTTAAAAAAAGAATGAAAACCCTCATATCCTATGGAGCAAACCTATACCTATGAACTGAAAATCCCAAAAGAAAGGATTGCTGTACTCATTGGGAAGAAGGGAGAAACCAAAAAGAAGATTGAGGAAGATACTGGTGTCTCTATGGAAGTTGACAGCAAAGAAGGAGATGTCTTTCTTTATGGAGATGACGCGATATGTCTTTTCAATTCACGCGAGGTGGTTAAAGCAATCGGCAGAGGATTTAATCCGGAAACCGCTTTTCATCTTTTGAAACCAGATTATATGTTTGAATCATTGCGATTGAATGATTATGCAACATCAAAAACTGGTGAGATCCGTTTAAGAGGAAGAGTTATCGGGAAAGAGGGAAAAGCAAGACAAACTCTTGAAGAACTTACCGAAACAAGCATTACTGTTTATGGTAAAACAATCTCTTTTATCGGACCTGTGGAAAATGTTGTTATTGCAAAGAAAGCGATGGAATCGCTACTTGCGGGCAGCAAGCATGCGACAGTCTACAAATGGCTGGAACAGTACCACCGGAAGAAAAGGCAAGCGCAATTTGCTGAATTGCGAAGAGAGGAGTGATTCTTTATCACCCAAGTTTGACAATTCTTCAATTATTTTGAGCTAAAAATAGCATTTAACAATTGCTAAAATTGAGTGAAATAAGGGGGTTGCCACCCCCTTATTTCACCTGTCAAACTTAGGATAAAAAGCAACGCGAGATTTTCTCTAAGGAGCAAAACGTTATTCAACACTACCAGTTACTTTTTTTGTTACCAAATAAGGTATAATCAATGCTGTTGCGTATGTTAGTGCAGCGGTAATTGGACTAATTCGTAGAGGAATCGTTAGTATGTCTGCTGCCTTAGAAGTTATGGTTATAATGACAAGGAGCGCAAGAATGGATATTGTAGGCAGAAAAAGCAAAGCCAAGACATGGTGATGGACCTGCAAGCCTTCTATATCCCTAATGAGAAGTGCAAAGACAGAACCGAAAGTCACGCCGAGCAGCACAAGCAACGCATACAGTGGAATAGGATCCATCACCAGAAGCAATGGCACCAGCACGACAGAAACCACAAGCGTAGAGATGACCAATGTCAGGAGCGTCATCCAATATAATATCTCCTGGTTTGTCTTGTAAGCAAAGGCCTTGTACGCGCTAATTTTTTTTACCGGTGTTTTCCTCATAGACTACAACCGCATGCTCATAAAACATTTTTGTTTTTTCATAGAATTCATTGATTTTATCGATATTTATATCTATAGGCATTTCATCTTTCACATTTACTGTCATGGTGACATGACGTCTGAATTCCTGTGAGCTTGTAAACTCTCCCCTTATCATTTTTCTCAAGAAGAGATAAAAGTCAACCATACCCAGAACTATAGAATTGTTTTGGTACACTTCTCGTAATATCCTACATTTTTCTACAGGCTGGTCTGGTATTTCTTTGATTTTCTTTGCCATTACTACATTCTTAAGGTGCGCATCCAGTATATGCTCAAGTGCAGTGATAATTCGTTGTATGATGCTTCTTATAACGTCCACTGTGCGTGTGTACTTCAAGCTTACAAAGATAAGGTGGTCAACCCTTTTCAGTTCTTCATTTGCCAGACTTATCGCTTCTTTCATGGAGCTGTAATAGAAATGGTTTTTTCTATAAATACCTTTGTTTTTGCCAGGTAATAGTTTATCTCTTTACTGGATATTGTCCTTACATTGTATGAGTCAGTACAAAGTACAAATCTGTCCTTTCTTATAAATTCGACTGGACAATCCTTCTGCAGTTGCATTAATCCATCTAAGTCTATAACAGCATTGAGCACATCATTTGGCATGCGTTTATCTTGCAGAAGCCACTCCATCATTTCCTGATGGCTTAGCTTCAGTCCTTCTTGCTCAGCGAGAAAGGCAAGTGCAGTCGCGTTTGCTTTCTGCAGATTTGCAAGTATTGCCACAAGCAGTTTCGTATCGTGTGTAAATGGATAGATGACTGTGAAAAGATGTTCAGCCTGATGCACAGCTTTGTGTGCTTCCCCCAGAAGTGCTCGCGTCATGAGATAGAGAGAATAGCTTGTGCAATGTCTCCCTTTGTTTTTTGCAAAGCATTCCTTGCAGCTGCCTCATCGACATGTGCTTGTTCCATTACTGTTTTCACATCTTCTGTCGTGAACTCAGGAACAGTTTCTCGTGATCTTTTTTGCGGCGTTCCAAGGAGTTGATAGGTTTCTTGTCCCATCATATTTATCTTTGCTACTTGTGGATTTGTAAAAACCAGATCATATTCCTTTAATCGGATGACAACTTCTTCTGCATCTAATTCTACTTGCTGGATGCCCATCCGCTTCATCGCGCCTGCTAATGCTTTTTGGTTAATCATATTCCCAGCAAGCTTATGCCATACACATGCAGTAATAATTCCAGAATGATAACAAGCACAACCAGGAAAAGCGCATGCTCTGGTTTCAGTTCAATGAATGATTTAGAATCCTCGAAATACCGTACAAGCCCACCCTGCGTGGCAGGCATAATGACTTTATCTTGCGCCATGCCCATTGCAAATAGGTATATCTTTATAAAAATAATGGAAACTCCTTTGCTTTATGAGCATTGACACCTATTTCGACATAGGG
>JAHFLT010000025.1:0-3661 GCA_023264635.1 Candidatus Woesearchaeota archaeon
CGACCCTTAGTGGGCGGACACCAGCAGAAGCTGCTGGCTTCGGTACGTGGAATTGGTGGTCTTTAATTAAGGCCTTCAACTTACACAAAAAAATTACATTGACGTTATTTTAACACTGTCGCAATAAGCAAATTTTATATACTTGCATTATCTGAAACTCCCATCACCAAAATGGAGGGATAATAAATGAAAATGAGAAAAGCACAAGCTGCTATGGAATTCTTAATGACGTATGGCTGGGCAATATTAGTTGTCCTTGTAGTCATCGGAGCGTTAGGATATTTCGGTGTATTGAGTCCAACAGCATTACTGCCGGAAAAGTGTGTATTTGGCGTAGAACTTGCATGTCAAGATTATGCGGTTCATACTAACAAAATTGAACTTAAGCTTCAAAATAACATAGGCACTGCAATGGTCATCTCAAAAGTAGCTGTCGTGAAAGATGATAAAGTGACATATATGTGTGAGACTACCGCTGAAGGAAAAGCAGGATTAATGATTGGTCCTATCCCATTGCAGAATAGTCAAGTAGGTAGTTATACAATCGATTGCAAGGGCACTAATTTATTAGACAGAGTAGATCAGAAAACCAGATTGTACGTTAATGTTTGGTACAAGAAAGGTGAAACCGGACTGGAACACAAAGTTGAGGGAGACCTCTTTGCGATTGTCCAAAAATGAGAGTATGTCTCTTTTTTTTATTTTTTCCGGGAAAGGCCAGTTCGCAGTAGAATATCTTCTGGTGACTGGCTTTCTTTTTATGCTTCTGACGCCAACATTGTATATTCTTTATAACTACTCCCAGCAGTCGCAGGAACAACTTTCTCTTGCCAGAGCGAATGAAGTGGGAAATGCCATTATCGCCAATGCTGAGAAAGTCTACTACTATGGCAAAGGCTCAAAACTAACCATCCAAGCAACAATGCCACCGTTGGTTGATGAGTTTTATTATCGGTGCATTACTAATGCTTGTGAAGTTGTCTTCAGGATAAGAGAGAGTGAACTTAGTTTTACGACAATCGCGCCATTAGCAAGTGAAAGTGACTCTCCTGCATGTTCGAAATGCCCCTTTGGCAAAAATCAACAAGACCAAGAGCGCTTCCGTGCAGCAGGGCAAAAAACATTTACTCTGACCCATACACCAGACGATAAGGTCGACATTAAAATAGAGTAACCATGGCAAAAGGACAAGCTGCACTGGAATTTATTCTCTTAGTATCGTTCATGTTTCTTGTCTTTGTTGCATTTTTTGCAGTGATCCAAGATAAGTTAGTAGATGTATGGGCTAACAAAGCAAAGCAGGCTGTTATAGACCAGAAAAATGTGTTGCAGAATGAGATACAAACAGCTGCGGTAATGGAAGATGGCTTTAGCAGGAATATCTTGCTGCCTGCCTCACTTAATGGCAATGCATATAACGTGACTCTTTTTTGGCAAGACAGCATGAAGGAAGGGCAAGTTATGTACATTGAAGAGCCGCATTATGAAAGTTCTTTCACTCTGTCAAGCAATGTCTATTTCACTCTAGACACTGATAAACAATATAAAAAGCTCCAACAGAAAGTTTGCTTGCAGAAAAAAAAGGGGAAATTAAATATAGACAAATGCTGAATAATCAATATCTTATAATGATTACTATCTTATAATGGGAAGTGATAATCGGAAGTGATTCTCTAACTCCACTAACTGCATTTATTTCCGTATCTGTTTTTTTTTTGTGATGGTAAAAGCGTCCTTCTTGCCATTTACCTCAAACTCATAGACATTATTCCCCCTCTAGGGGGATGCACTTCGCACAGGATATATCCTAAGAAAGAAGATGCTTTCTACGTCTAGTAGATAGAAATCTTTTTTAACTATCCTCCCCTCAATAAAGGGATGAAATCCCGTCGTGCTCAGGTATTTTCAATGGATTTGATTATTGCAGTAGTCCTGTTTATTACATCATTCGCTGCATTATATGGTTTTATTACCTATTTGCTTGTTGAACCAGAAGAACAATCGCTTTCTCGCGAAGGACAGGTAGTTGCTACGGCAATAGCTGCTCAAGGCAGCAAGGTCCAGTTTGTTGATGCGCAGCAGATAAATGTCACGAAGTTGGAAGATCTCTCTGAAAAAACATATGATGAGATAAAGGGTGAATTGGGAACTCACCATAATTTCTGTCTATATATCGAAGATGAAGAAGGAAAACTGGTCACATTAAGCAATGGAAAGAAAAGCCTTGGGAATAAGGATGCAATGCTGAAGATTGAAGGACAGGCTGAGCCTGTCCCTTGTGGAGGATAAAGATGCGTTCTTATTTTCTCCTAAGGATCATGTGGTTTCTTGTCGGTATCCTCTTTATTTCTTCGTCTGTAGCTGCTCAGACGTGTGTTCAATCACCTTCTGGTTTAGTAAGTTGGTGGCCTGCTGAAGGAAATGCGAATGATATTAGCAACGGTAATAATGGAGCTCTTGTGGGAGGCACAACATTTTCTCCGGGTAAAGTTGGGCAGGCATTCAAGTTTGATGGCACTACTGGTTATGTGCAAGTGCCACATAATGCTAATCTCAATATCGGATCAGCCTTTACAATAGAATTCTGGTTGAATGAAAACCCAGTACAAGAAGGTGATGAGGTGGGGGGAGATGGGTTCGGCATTATGGGAAAAATAACAGATATTCCTCCAGGTGGTTGGCCTATTGGCTGGCTTATAGAAGAACGAAGTTGGGGTCAGCTTGATGTTTATCTCTCTGGTTCAAGTACTATATCTCCAGAAGTACTTAGGTCACTTAATGGCTTGTCTTATCGTGATGGGGGATGGCATCATGTTGCTGTTGTTTATGATGGAATAACACTAAAAGGGTTTCGTTTGTATGTTGATGGAATGGATCATGGGGCACGAGGTTTCTCTGGTCTATTAAATCCTAATACAGCACCACTTCTGATAGGTAAGCGTCCCTTTGGATCGTATCGTTACCTTAGGGGAATGGTAGATGAACTTACAATCTACAATCGTGCGCTAATCACTGCAGAAATTAATGCAATATATTCTGCTGGAAGCCTTGGCAAATGCAAAACTTCCTGCAGCGATACAATACAAAATCAAAAAGAATCAGATGTTGATTGCGGCGGTCCTTGTGTTGCACAAGGAAAGGCATGCACAGATGGAAAAAAGTGTACTATAAATGATGATTGCACGAGTAAAAGTTGTACCTACCAATTTATTACTAAATGGGGCACTGCAGGAGCTGGCGATGGACAGTTTAGTGCTCCTTATGGTCTTATTGTTGATAGCGCAGATAATGTCTATGTTTCAGATATAAGTTACGATCCGAGAAAAGATACCATCCAGAAATTTAGTTCCAGCGGCCAGTTTCTTGCCAAGTATATGGGTAGTAATGGAGCTGTCGATGGGCTGTTTTCTTCTCCTATAAATAAGGCTATTGATAGTACAGGCAATGTTTACGTTGCGGAGGCAGGTAATCATCGCATCCAGAAATTCAGTTCCACTGGCCAATTTATTACTAAGTGGGGTAGTTATGGAACTAGCGATGGGAAGTTATATTCTCCTGTGGGTATTGCTATTGATAGTACAGGCAATGTTTACGTTACGGAGGCAGGTAATCATCGCATCCAGAAATTCAGTTCCACTGGTCAATTTATTACTAAGTGGGG
>JAHFLT010000025.1:3671-15679 GCA_023264635.1 Candidatus Woesearchaeota archaeon
ATTGATAGTACAGGCAATGTTTACGTTGCGGAGGTAGATAATAAGCGTATCCAGAAATTTGGTCCAGCATGCATATCTCCTCTCCCCCCACCATGTACAGATAGTGATAGTGATGGCTATGGAAAAGGAGGAACAGATTTGCGACTTTGTCTGACTTCTTTTACCGATGGAGATTGTAGTGATGATCCGCTGCAAGATGCTCTTGCTGCTGCTATACATCCAGGTGCACCTGAGATATGCAATAGTAAAGATGACAATTGTAATGGTCAAATAGACGAAGGCATCTCTAATTGCTGCACTGGGAAACTTTGTCAAATCGGTGAAACATGCCAAAATAATGTGTGTACGCCTACAACAGGAACCATAAATATAGATACAAAAACAGCTGGTGTTTCTGCAAAGGAGGGAACAACTGTTTTGGGAACAACAAATGCACAAGGACAATTGAGCATAAGTCATTCTGCCGGAAATCCCACTCAGGTATTTTCGAAAGCAGGATACAAAGATGTGACTAAGACAGTAACAGTAACAACAGGCCAAACAACTACTCTTTTATTTACATATTGTACTGATGCAGATGGAGATAAGTATGGTGTAGGAGAGGGGTGTTTGGGTGCAGATTGTGATGATGGTAATGCTGGTCTTGCTGTTACTTGTACAGGAACAGTGACTATTACTTTAACGGGTGGAGCTGAGGTACAAGTAAAAGAAGGAGCAAATGTTCTTGGAACAACGTCCTCACAAGGGATGCTTAGCATTAGTCTCCTTCCGGGAAGTCATACAATAACATTTACTAAAAGTGGATACAATGACATATTCAAGCCAGTTACTGTAAAGGCAGGAGAAACAATATCCCTCTCATTTACATATTGTCTTGATCTTGATAATGATCGGTATGGGACTGGTGAAGGTTGTCAGGATAGAGATTGTAATGATGATCCGGCAGATGGTCATGCAAAAGACATACATCCAGGTGCAACTGAAATATGCGGAGATGGGCTTGATAACGATTGTACAGATGGTGTTGATTATGATGGTGCCAGCTATTTCCCCACTAAGAAGGGAGCTGCTAATTGTGCTGTTACTGTTACTGATAAAACTGTTTCCCCCATAGATCCAGTAGAAGAAAGTGATGTCTCAGTTGGATGTATCTCGAGTGTTGCCAATGTACGGAGCATCAAAGCATTTATAGACAGTTCTGAATGTCCCTTCAAACAATGGAATGGCAATACGGCAAATTTTTTCTGTCCAACGGGCATATATGCTGAAGCCACTAAGACGAAAGTTATTACATGTAAGGTAGATACATCCATCTCATTTACGGACGGAGAAGACAAAACAGCCACAATTACCATAAGACCATCAGAATGTACTAAATATTCTCAAGGTAGGTGTTTAACAGAAACGACAAGATGTCAGTGGGTAGAAGAATGCTCTGGTGGAAAATGGTCTGGTGGCACAGCAAGATGCGTATCCAGGCCAGCACCAGTTCCCCAATGTAGCTTTGGTAAATGTGGTGCTGATTGCGATAAAACAAACACAGCATGGATAAAGCTTCTCACGTGTTATAACACATGTCAAGATTCTTTTACTCTGCTTAAGAGCAAGACGACATTGCAAACTGAATGTGATTATGACGTCTGCAAGAAAAAAGAGCCTCTCTGCCCGACAAGTGGAGAATCGCTTTCGTGCAGTACAATAAAATGTGATCCTGATGGCACCAAACATCTCATGCAGAAAGAATGCAGGAGTCCTTGTGTAACAGCTAATGGTGCTGATGCTACCTGTGGGACGTGTACACTAGACTGTAATGAATGCGCTCTCATCTATTACAATGCAGATGGCAATTGGAATAATGGCTGTGAATGCGTAAAATCAAACAATGGAATAGAAATCTGCGATGGAAAAGATAATGATTGCAATGGACAAGTGGATGATAGTATTGTTTCTCAGTCTTGTTATACTTATAATGGTCCCCTATCCGGGACTAAGGATAGACTTCCCTGCAAGAGTGGAATGAGTTCATGTGCTAATGGAGTTTCACGTTGTGTAGGAGAAGTGACTCCGCAACAAGAAGTATGCGATGGGCGTGATAATGATTGTGATGGGGTTGTTGATAATGGTCGCAGTGCAGCTATTGAGGGCTCTGTGGAAAATGAAACTAATCATCCAGTAAAGGATGTAGAAGTAAGCATTCAGAGTCCACGCCTCAACCTAGTCCCGACAACAAAAACAACCGGAGATGGAAAATATGTTATCTCCCCTGGAGAACGCACAGGTATGTTTACATTATTTTATGACCATCCTCATTATAAAATCGCCAAGCAAACAGTAAACGTAGAAAACCTCTGTGCAACAGCATCTGCGCCAAAAATTACCCTTACACTCTGCGGCAACGGCCGTGCTGATCCTGGTGAAACGTGCTCAACATGTGCTGAGGACATAAAATGCGGTCTTGGCATGGTATGTGACAATAATCCTAATTCCGCTTTGGCAAAATGTGTTGACACATGCCCACAAAACACGGTCTGTACTCCCAATTGTCCAACAGGTCTTATAGGGCGTGATGGTCAGTGTGTGTGTAATACCATTATTGATGGCACATGCGGTTGTGATTTTTATTGCATAAATAATCCCACGTCTGATGATTGTAACACTTGTCTCCGCGTCTGCGGTAATCCCGCAAGTAGAGAGGCAGACCCGGATTGTGTTTCAAAGGGACTTGTTCTCACCAACCAAAAAGTCACTGTCGATGTCCCTGCGGAAAATATTATAACACAAGAAAAAGTTGTCATGTACAAAGGTAAACCAGTCAAAGTGAAAATAGTTATATGGGGCAAAACCAAATGAAAAAAGGACAATTCTTCACGCTCGATGCTGTTATCGGTCTCACCATTTTATTTGTAGGAGTGGACATAGCATATTCTGCATTTATCCAAGAACAAGTCTCACAACCGACTATCCATTATGCAGAAGATGTGATGGCAATTCTCGCAAAAACAAGATTCAGAGATATGAACACAAGTCTAACAACACCTGAAATCAGGTATCTTATTGAGGGTGGAAGTATAGACAGAGACAAGACGGTTTTGGCGCAGATTGGGGAGTTTTATTACCGACGTTCTCTGTCCGATGATATAACACGAAAAGAGTCACTGAAGAAAAATAGTGAGTATATAATTACTGCCACAACGCGTGGTGCAATTCCACGTGTCTATGGGTGGGAAGTGAAAATCAATGATGAGTCAATCTATTTACCACAGCAAGGCCCACTAAAAGCAAATGCGAAAATAAGTATCGTTACCCAGCAACTTTCTTTCGGGCTCTTAGGACAAGTTCCTTACGGCCCTTATCTCGTGGAGGTATCTGTATGGGGCTAAAGAAAAAAGGAGTTTTTTTCACGTTTATGTGCTTCATTATGGTTCTGATTATTGTCGTTATTTTTGCCTCCCAACGGAATGTGACACTAAAATATAAGCAGCCTATTGAGTTGTCACGAGTACAAGCATTGAATGAACTGTATAAAAATCTGGATCAAGCAGTGATACCTGACGTTTTACAGATCGCGAGCATCCGCGGTCTTTTGGCTGCAACAAAGAAAGTAAAGAGTGGTTATTTCTCTCTCGAGCAAGGAACAACTTTCCAAAACATCATCAAAACACCTAGTAATCAATACCCCGATATGACTAACAGCACAACAACCGACTGGTTACAAAAAATCTCTGAGTGGGCAAAAAATGTGTATCACCTAGATATGACGCTTGACCTTGATACTATCCAGATTAAACAAAAAGAGCCGTGGGCAGTGGAAGTCTCTGCGCAAGGTAAAATACTCATCATGGATATAGCGACTGCATCAAAATGGGAGACAACGAAAACATATACAATCAGAATCCCAATAGAAGGTCTCCCAGACCCATTATGGGCAGGAAAAGGTGTTGATGTGAATATAACAAGTGTCTTGCATACTGTTACTGTTTTCGGTAAGCTGCAGACAAATATTACTACAGACAGCATTGTCTGGGAAAAATTACCATTTGTTAAAACACTTACGGAGCTGGATAAAGATGAGCGTCTTAGTGTGCTGAATGCATCCATTGCACAGCGTGCGTTTTATCATCCGAGCCGCACACTTGTAGCACCTAATTACCTGCAACGATTCTCTGGCGGAACACAACAAGATGCTGTAACAGGAATCTTTACATTTGTTGATAATGATTTACAAAATAAAATAGGCATACCTGGGGCAGGATACTCGTATGTTGACTATAAATTTGTCAGGAAAACTTCCTCAAAAGATGTAAAATATCTGCTGAGTATAAGCGCTGTTGATGGCGTTTGGGTAGAGACTGTGCAGAGACAAGGAAATTCCATTACAATTAGGCACGAGTTCCACATCATGGGGAGAAGCAATAGCTATAGATTTAAGACAGACAGGGACGACAGAGACTACTTCTCATTGACAATGGGCCATTACAGTTGTAACGATGATGTCAATGAAGTACAAAGTCCAATCGTATTCAGTGAACCAGACTGCTATAATAAGGCAGTAGATATCGGTCCGCCTAAAGCAACAGTAACAGAAAGCTAAAAAAACCTATCTCCTTTTTATCTTCACTTTCTTTACGTCTTTCTCTAACTTCAGCTTCTCGAGCAGTTCTTTGTAACGGTTTCTGATGGTGACTTCTGTCACACCAGCAACATCAGCGACTTCTCGCTGTGTTCTTTTCTCACCATGGACAAGCGCTGCTACATACAATGCAGCTGCTGCAATACCTGTTGGTCCTCTTCCTGATGTAAGCTCAGCTCGTTGTGCAGCCTCAAGCACTTCAATGGCATGCGACTGCGTTTCTGCAGAAAGCTTCAAGGCAGATGCGAAACGTGCTATATAATCTGCAGGATTGCTGGGCAAGATAGAGATTCCAAGCTCCCGTGTAACAAAACGGTATGTTCTGCCAATCTCTTTCTTTTCAATGCCAGATGTCTCAGAAAGTTCATCCAGCGTGCGTGGCACTTCATGACGCCTGCATGCAGCATAGAGCGCACCAGCCACTACAGATTCCATCGAGCGACCGCGCACTAACCCACGTTGAACAGCGAGCGTGTAGATTCGTGCAGCCTCTTCCTCTACTGATTTTGGCAGCTTAAGATATGAAGAAACTCTCTTCAGTTCAGCCAATGCCAACTTTAGGTTTCTTTCAATAGCGGTAGAAATACGGTATTGCCATTTTCTCAGGCGATAGAACTTGTTTCGCTCTTTACCAGACAATCTAAAGAGGTCCCCCTTTTGTCCAACTTCTGTGCCAAGTCCTTGGTCATATTCAGTATATGTCATCGGTGCGCCGGTTCTTCTTCTCCGTTCAGCACCTTCAGAATCAAATGACCTCCATTCCTGCGTGAAATCAACCATTCTGTCTTCTACGACAAGACCACAGTCTTTACAGATGATCTCTCCCTTTTCCTTATTCCAGAAAAGATTTGTACTGGCGCATTCAGGGCATTTTTTGGCCATGGTGATCACCTTGTCACGAGTTGGGTACTACAATAAATTTATATAGATGTTTTGGTTATAGTATATAAGCTTTTCTCCAAATTTTCTGCTTTTTTAGTCGGTGAATATTTCAGTAGGCAACTACAAGAACCTGTTTTTTTTCATCCACTCGTCATTATACATCTTGCTGAGGTATCTATTGCCAGAATCAGGCAAAATCACTATTATCTTTTTTCCTTTGTGGTGTTTGCTCACTTTCAGCGCAGCAGAGACAACAGCTCCGCTTGAACCGCCGGCAAATATCCCTTGCTGCGCGAGCTGCCTTCCTGTCAAAAATGCTTCTTTATCCGTGATTTGGATAATGTCATCCAATATGTTAAAATCCAGTGCATTGACAAGATGATCCTGTCCAATGCCTTCTATTTTGTATACGTGAGGAGTTATCAGTTTACCATATCTGAAATAATCATAAAATACAGAGCCTTCTGGGTCAACCCCAATAACCTTTACCTTAGGATTGCGTTCCTTGAGATATTTTCCTGTACCGCTTATGGTGCCTCCTGTCCCTATCCCAGCAACAAGGACATCTATTGTTCCATTTGTCTGATACCAGATCTCAGGTCCTGTACTACAGTAGTGTGCTTCACTATTTTTGGGATTGTTGTATTGGTCAGGGTAGAATGAATTTTGAGTCTCTTTAACCAATCTTTTTGCAACACTGTAATAGCTCTCTGGAGAGTCAGGTGGAACATCTGTCGGTGTGACGATTACCCTTGCACCGTACCCCTTCATCAGATTCTGTTTTTCATCACTCATCTTGTCTGGCATGGTGATGATGCACTTGTATCCTCTTACTGCAGCAATCATTGCCAGTGCAGCACCGGTATTACCTGATGAATTTTCAATAATGGTTCCACCCGTGTTCAGAAGCCCCCTCTTCTCAGCATCTTCTATCATGAATGCAGCCATCCTGTCCTTAATGCTGCCAGAAGGATTGAGGAATTCCAGTTTTGTCCAGAGTGTCTGGCCTCCTATTGTAACTGTAACAAGAGGTGTATTACCAATGGCTTCAAGCACGTTCATTCCTTGAAGGAAATGATTCCGGTTTACAAGCGTTTCGGTGGGCGCCATTGAAAAGTCCCTCAGCCAACGCTTCGGTGCAAAGAAATCTCTTTTGAGATTTCTTGCACAAGAACCAAAAAAATACTTTTGCATTTTTTGGTCCAAGAAATTCTTCACGAATTTCTTTGGAGTGCTGTGGCATTTCTTTGTGGTCATCGGGCTCGCATCCTACAGTACTCTTAAAGGCAAAAATTCTCCTTGGAATATCCTTTTTGCTCGCTTTGGGCAGAACAAATGCTCGCCTGAATGATGACCACTTCGACCTTTTCAATGGCTCGTTTCGATGGGCTCTGTAGAAAGTCTCGCTCTCACTAGCCATTGCACCTCAGCTCGCATGTGCTGTTAGTCTGCAGAGTGACACAAAGGAGAACCGCTGTTCTCCTTGTGCAAGAAGCCTATGGCTTCTTTGCATTTCCCGGATGGAGCACAAAGAAATCTCGCAGATTTCTTGTGCAAGTTGCTTCGCAACTTTGCATCCCCTTTGTCACTTTCCCTGACTCTTGAAGGTGCTCGCCCTTAAGAGTGGCAATGGTACACTTTCTACAGAGCCGTTTCGATGGAAATCATTAAAAACAAACGAGCAACTTTCCACTCATGCAAGAAATTGAAGTTAAAATTCTTGATATAGATAAAGACAATATCATTAAGAAAATAGAATCCCTCGGCGCAGTAAAGATATTTGATGGCTTGGTGGAAACTGCATACTTTGACACGCCTGATAAGAAGCTATGCAAGGATCATAAAACCCTCCGTCTTCGTAAAAGAGGAACACTCTATGAACTCACACTGAAAGAAAAAGTAAGCAAGGCTGAAGCAAAGATAATGAATGAGTATGAAGTAACTGTTGAAAACTACGAAGTGATGATGTCGGTTCTCAACGGACTGGGTTTCCAGCAATATCTTAGTTTGTCAAAACATAGACTTTCCTATTCACTTAATGACATTCATTTTGAGATAGACAAATACAACGGGAAGTACAAAGATATTCCGCCTTTCTTAGAGATTGAAGCACCAAGCATAGATGCACTAAAAACATACGTCTTAAAAATAGGTTTCTCATGGAGCGATGCAAAACCTTGGTCTAGCAAGGACGTGTTGAGCCATTACAGTAAATAATTATATTTACTGCGCTTCGCTCAGCTTCTTCCGCTCTCTTATGCTCTTGACAATCCTCTCTTGTTGTTCTGCAGGAGCTCTCTCAAACATTTGATCAGCTAAAGATGATATACCCCTGCCAGCTGTTGCTGAACGCAAGTCAGAACTCCACCCAAAGAGCTCTGCTACCGGCATCTTTGCATGCGCATTGAGCTGTGACCCTTCTTGTTCCATATCCAACAATTGGCCACGCCTATTGCTCACAAGCTTTGAGACATCTCCCATGTGCACAACTGGTGCTTCTATCAGCAGAATCTGAAGCGGCTCGTACATGACTGCGCCTGCCTGCCGTATTGCATCCTTTATACCCTCACGCACTGCTGGATATGTTTGTGCAGGACCTCGGTGGATTGCATCTTCGTGAAGCTTCATGTCCTTGAGACACACTTTCATCTTCACGCATGGCTCTCTTGCCAATGGACCGCTTTTCATGACGTCCTCAAACATATCAAGAACCATCTCCATTACCTCACCGACGTGCACCTGCCCGCGTGTCTCATCAATAAAGACATTGCCGTTAAAAACATCCTTTATTTTTTGTGCTTGTTTGGAGTCCATTCCTGCTGCAACAAATCTGTCTCTCATCGCCACTTCGTCCTTCTTACGCACTCTCCCTTCTGAAATGTCACCTCGTTTAATTGCTGTCAAAATAGATTCCTCCAATGGCTCGACAATAAAGTAGAATTTGTTGTGCTTATTTGGTGACTTACCCTCAACTTCCGGAGACTGGCGCGTGATTGCTTCGCGATAAACAACAATGGGCGGACTGGTTACTACTTCTACCCCTTTCTCTGTTTTGATTCTGTTCTCGATGATTTCAAGATGCAGCTCACCCATCCCATGCATGAGCACTTCCCCCGTCTCATCATTGATGTCTATCTTGATAGATGGATCTTCCTTTACCACTTTGCGTAACACCTCTACAAGTTTAGGCAAGTCCTGCGGTTTCGGCACCGTGATAGACTTAGTAATGACTGGCTCAAAAATATGTTTCAATTCCTCGAATGGCTGCTCTGGCTCTACAGTAATTGTTTCACCTGCAAACGCCTGAATTCCAGCAACTGCCAGAACATTGCCTGCCGGGACGCTCGTAAATGGCTCCGTCTTAATGCCAACGTACATGTAGACATTTTGGAGGCGTTGATATTGTTTCGCGTTGTTACAATATATCTGCATTCCCTCAGTTACTGTTCCGGAATATAATCTCCCTGCACAGATTTCTCGCCCGGATCGTGAGTCAATGAGGATTCTCGTAATACAGAATGCAACCTTTCCATTAGGATTACAGGAATACAAATCCTTGGAAAGTTGGCTATCTTCATCCCCGCGCCAGATACGCCCGATACGATATTTCTGCGCTTCTATTGGATTGGGAAGATGAGTAATGGCCATGTCAAGAATAACTTCAGAGAGCGGAGCATTCTGCCACACCCATTTCTCACGCTCCTCTTTTGTCATCTCATACGCTTTGAGGATTTCTTTGAACCCCACATTCTTCTTCTGCATATATGAAAGGGATAATGCCCAGTTGTCCCGTGCGCTGCCAAATGCAACGCTGCCTTCGTTAATGCTCACCTGCCACTTCTGCTTGAATTCTGTTTCCGCTATCTCTTCTACCAAGCTATTGAACTCGACAATAATCTTCGTGAAACGCTCCTGTATCTGTTGCGGTGTGAGTTGCAGCTCCTTAACCAGCCTATCAACCTTATTGATGAACAAGACGGGTTTAACACGCTCCTTAAGAGCTTGACGCAATACCGTCTCTGTCTGCGGCATGATACCTTCAGACGCGCAAACGAGAACAATAGTTCCATCAATGGCACGCATTGCCCTAGTGACATTCCCGCCAAAATCAACGTGGCCTGGCGTGTCTATCAAGTTAATGAGAAATTCGTCTCCCTTGAATTCGTGGACCATTGAGACATTGGCTGCATCAACAGTCATAAGGCGTTCTTGCTCATCAGAATGCTGCCATGTCGCCATCCCTTTCTCTAATTCTCCAGCACTTTCAGTAGACATTAATCCTGCTGCTGCAAGGAGATTGTCTGTAAATGCAGTCTTGCCGTGATGTATATGAGCGCTTGTGCAAATATTACGGATATGGGATGGTTTACTGATCATCCTTTGCATCTTCTCAACCATTTTTTCTGACGCCATGCTTATTCCCTCCTGTTTACTTTTGATTTTGCTATAACGAAGGAAAAAAGTAATTAATAAAATTTTTTCCTTCGAATACAATAGTGGAGATGGATATCAACCACGTACTGCCACTATTATTTTATAGTATCTTATTAGTAATCTAATCATTTCGAATTAATCCCACTCAAAACAAAAGCAACAGCTTCTTTTCCTGTTCTTTGTTCAAAGGAACCATAGATGTCTTTTAATGCTTTCTGGTTTAGCTCATTGTTCCATTCTGTTTGGTCTTTTGCAAAATACGCCGCAAGTATTGTTCCCATGCTCAATGTCAAAGGGAGCGAGAGTGGACCAAAGACAGGTAAGAATGCTATTGTTAATAATGCTGAAGTCCCAATACCCATGCCGACTGTAAACGGCCAGACAAAATCCTTTTTCTGCGTTACCAAAGAAGCGTATGATGCAATATATTTTATAGCTTGCTCTCCAGCACAAGGAAGTGATAAAAGGTGGAACTCCTTGTCAACAACAGCTACTAATGTCCGCTTGTCTTCCTGCTTGACCCAGATATCTGAGTGAAACTTTTTGAAGGATGCCTCACGCAGCAATGTCGTGAGAGCCATCGTAGTTTGATTTTCAAGGCAATGCGCAAGCACTTTCACAACTTTTTTGTCTGACTCAACAATAGCATTTACTGCTTTGCTATCTTCAAGCGGTTTGAGTGTTCTATAAGACTCCACCCCCCTCAGGTGATTCATATCCGAAAAGAGTATTGCACCGCATAACGTGGCAATTACACCGTAGAACGTTGGTTGCCCTCCAAGTATATAGCTGCTGATGCCTGCACTAGCGCCAACCAATGAAACACCGCCTGCCTGGAGCCATGAAAGTCCACCTGAGTGATGGTAATAAGCATGATAAGCATCCTGCACAACCACCGGATACATTCCCGTCGGAATCTCTGCATAACAGAGTGTTGCCTCTGTGTCGATAGCCACATAACTGGTGCGGTTGCTTACAAGAACAACTGCTGTTTTTTCCCCAAGCTGACGCGCATAGATATGGTTATACTTATTATTAGAGTTATTAGAGTTAGAGCCATTGTTAGTTATGCGGAAAAAGTGGTGCTCTGCCAAAAACGCGGGCAAAGCATTCTCATAATCCTCTTTCTTTCTGTGATGCATTAAATAAGTTGATGTGAGATTCTTTCTTTCCTCGAAGTAATCTATAAGAGTTTCCAGAGTCATGTTCAGAAGACGTGCCTTTCGTGCACTGTTTCGTATTCATGCAATTCGGTGGGTGAGAACCACAATACAAGCTCGCGTTTTGCATCCTGCTCATTTCCTGAAGCATGGATAAGGTTCTTCACAGCCATATCACGTGAATTTGAGTACTCAACAGAGTGATGAGAGAAGTCCCCACGAATAGTTCCCGGCAATGCTTTCTTTGGCTCTGTATCTCCTATAAGCTTACGCACTATCTCAACAGCGTTTATTCCTTCTATGGCTATTGCTACAACAGGACCATCTGTAATAAAGTGTTCAAGACCTTTATAGAATGGCTTTGCGACATGCTCGATATAATGTTTTCTGCTGAGCTCTGGAGACATACGCACTGTCTTCATACCGACTATCTTAAGCCCAGCATGCTCAAAGCGTGTAATAATAGCACCTATCAGTCCGCGCTGCACAGTATCTGGCTTGAGCATGACAAAGGTGCGCGAACGCATTTATTGCTCACCTGCACGCGTGTAGAACTGTGTCCATTTAGTTGTAGCAGGATTTCTACCCAGTGCAATCATGTTAGTCTGACATTTATGGGAACAGAAATAAAATATCTTTCCGTCCTTCTTGACGTACATCTTTCCCGTGCCTCGTTCGATTTCGTGTCCGCAAAATGAGCAATCTGCCATATTTCCACCTTATGCCATACCGCGACCTTTCTTGTTGAGAGGTCTCGCTTCAATCTCTGTCTCACGAAGCATCAATATATCTCCAGTCCTTATCGGACCTTTGACATTGCGACGGAGAATCTTGTTTTTATCCCTGCCATCCAGCACTTTGCAGCGCACCTGGATAGCTTCACCGCGCATCCCTGTGCGTCC
>JAHFLT010000009.1 GCA_023264635.1 Candidatus Woesearchaeota archaeon
TGGTTACGGTGAATGGCTGAGCATGGCAATGCTGCGGGAAGGAAATCTGCTGCACTGCTATCTCGACCCGGAGAATATTGTGTGGAGCGGGAACAACTATGTCGTGCATGGAGGAAAACTCCATTACTCTGAAAAAAAAGTATTCCACGATGTGGGATTATCTATTGGATATAATGGTGTTTGCAAAGTTCATGAAGTGAATCCATTGTTAGTGGAGTCTCTCTGGTCTCGTCCGTATGCAATACTACCTGACTTCATTCGACAAAATACAGATATTTTTCTCCCACCAGAAAAAGTTTTATGGCCTGTTGGTCGCGATGTCTATTGTGATGTCAGCTCCGGCTGCTACCTCAGAGCTTCTCGTGGGGTGGCACAACAGAAATAAGTGCACCAGTTACATCAAATTGCTATGAAGGTAATGAGATATATTTTTCTCAAAGCAGCATAGCTTCCTTCATTCCTCCATAAACTGATCCATAGTGAGAGGCAGTTCTTTTCCCACTTCAAGCAATCCTCGCTTAGTCATGTATTCTCTGGCAATAATGTAAAACAATAACCCCAAAGATTTTTTCCCTTTGTTGTTGCAGGGCACAACCAGATCCAAGTTGTTGGCAGTGTTATTGGTATCGCACAATCCTATGACAGGAATGCCGATTTTCAATGCGTCTTCTATCGCATTTCTGTCTGGCCAGGCATCAGCTACGACAAGAACTTTTGCTTCCGAATACTCTTCCAGCTGTGGATTTGTCAAAATGCCGGGAGGGTAACGCCCTGCAAAACCTCTGATACCGGTGACCTTGCTAAAAAGCTTTACTGCCTTCCAGCCATTCTCCCTTCTGCTTATGATAACTATGTCCTCTTGCTTATATTGTGAAAGCAAATTAGACATGATACGGATGCGTTCATCTATTTTCTGCAGGTTCAACACCGATAACCCATCACTTCTTGTTTTGTAGATGAATTGCTCCATGTATCTTGTCTTGAATTTCGTGCCGATGTGGATGCCTGACTTGAGATATGCGTCTTGAGCAACCAATAAATTCTCTTCCATTGTAATCCTCCCGCAGTAGAAACTGCACTATTATCGCCCGTGCAAGACGCTTTATGTCCGGCTTAGCCGCTAACCATAAAAGCAAGGCAATAGTATTTGCAAACAGCTATATTTTTATAAAGATTGCGGTTTCTCCAGCGTCAATGAAGCATCTTTTGCTCGCGTTGGCTCTGGGCATGCACGACCCAGTTGAGGTGAAAAACATCCCGCACAATAACATCCTCGTTGAACAGACACGATTTGTCGTGACCCATAATCAAGACCAAAAGACCGGTATTTTGTCGTTGAATAGTAAAGGGGTATATTTCTATGAAAAACAAAACTCCGGATACGGGGAAGCACAGTTTATTCTACCAGTCAAGACAAGAGCTGAAGACCGTCATTGGCTTGGTATAGGTGATTTTAATAATGACGGGAAAGAAGATATTGCTTATATTGTGAATCACACGCTGCATGTGCACAAAAATGTTTCATCAACAAGCATCCCATCATTCTCAAAACCGGATTTTGTTTTGGGAATGCCGCATGACAAGACAGCTGATCCCAAATCTTTTGTCACTAAAGACAAGGAAAACGGTTTTGTTGCAGATATGAACAATGACGGGTTATTGGATATTGTCATAAACAATGCAACGGGCTGTTACATGTTCCAAAACAAAGGGAATCTTTTTTTCGATACAACAAAAGGCCCAACAATCGAGTTTTCCAGGCACGTTGGAGAGTGGGGTCTTGAGCCAGTTGCGTATGACTGGAATCATGATGGGAAATTAGATGTCATGCTAGGCTCAAGCCAAGGGATTTTTGTTTCTTATGGGGGATTTGGTAAGCCTGTAAAAGTGGCAGATGCAAAAACAGCTCCCTATACCTCGGAAGATCTAGATAATTTCATAAATAATCTCAATGCAGTTACCTTCCCATACGTTCCACAGTACACCTTTGATGATACTATTATTCTTCATAGTGGCATTATTGATGGGAAAAATGTGCTGGTTGCTGGAACTCTCTTTGGCTTCTTTGCGCTATCAGACAAGATAGAACGTCTTCGTATGCTTGATAAGCAAGGCAATTTCATGGATAGGCTTAGGTTGGCAGGTAATGATCATCCTGATTTTGGTGTAAATGAGAAAATAGTCTATGCAACAAAAGCTGGCTTGTTCGTCGCACGGAATGTGAATGGATTTTATAAGCAGCAGATGTATGGAAGAGTAAGGGATGGTGGTGCAAATGATAGAGTATACATTTTACCAGTAGACTACGATGGCACGCCGCAGGATTACGCAATCGGAACAAGTACATTGCTACAGTTTTTCACCGGAGTGGAACCCTGAGTAGGGGCGTATATACAGGATGCCCTCGTGTGCTGATGCTCTGGTAGAGCACAAATTCTGTAACAATGGTATCTTTTTTTTTCACCACAGAACTTTGGATAGCCTTTTGCAACGCTTCATTTGCTAATTTTACTCTTGCCAATGTTATGTGTGGATGAAAATCTTTTTCTGCATCGAAACCGAGTGGCTTTAGGGAATCATCTATTGCACGTTGCAATACAAACATACTCTCTTCTTGATTAAACCCTAACCAAACTACTCGTATGGATTTCTCAGAAGGGAACACGCCGAGCATAATTGCCTGCAAGCTGAATCTTTTGGCAGTAATATTGTGTAACACACTTTTTACTTTTTCAGCAACCTCTGGCTGCACTTCTCCCAAAAATTTCAGCGTAATGTGGTAATGCTCTGTCTTGCTTACTCCTTCATCTGGCAGTAGCTTTTGGAGCCTACTACATTCATCTCTTAATTCACGTGCATCTATAGCAATGAACAGCCGCATAGAGAAAAAGAGAGGAACTTATTCCTCTTCTCCAAAATCTTCTGAGTCTTCGTATCCTTCGTATGATTCCTCAGGTTTCTCTTCTTGTTTCTGCTCTGGGCTTTGACTTGCTTGAGTTGACCCTTCCGGAGTCTGTCCTATCACTTCAGCAAATCCCACTTTTGTCAGTACACGGTTCACGCGAACGCGTACTTTATCTCCTTGTTTTGTGTTTGGCACAAACAGTACAAACCCATTCACTTTCGCAAGGCCGTCTCCTTTTTCACCAACACCTTCTATGGTGACATCCAATTCATCTCCCACCCTAACAGGAGCCACTTCACTCATATTTCTCATAGCTTATTTCACCTATCGTTCCACCATTAGTGGATATTTCCGCGTATCAATAAGGGATACTTTTTAACTCTTTCGGGATGTGCCTCAGTTTCAGGATAATCCGGGATCATAGAGAGGCAATAATTATTTAAAGCGGAAAATACACGATAAACTTTATGGTCATCGCCAGAATGCGTCAACGTCCACTTCCTGCATCTTTTCTGCTTGCGGGATTGTTATGCTTTGCGGCTTCGTTGATATATCTGTCTGCAGATAAGCTTTCGCTCACCTGGGGCATCCTCTTCCTCATAATGAGTGTCATTATTGTTGCAGCTTCTCTAAGGTCGTTGGAACCTTTTGAGTAGATTTTTAAGTCATTCTTCATTTTCATCGTCTCATGACTCGCATTGCAGTTATCAGGAAAGAGGATTGCCATCCGCAAAGGTGTGGTAACTATCTTTGCATTAGAGTATGTCCTATTAATCGTAAAGGTGATGAATGTATATTCAAAGCAGATGATTCCAAAGCAGGGATAGATGAAGGTCTGTGCATAGGGTGTGATATCTGCGTTAAGAAATGTCCGTTTGATGCCATAAGTATCATTAATCTTCCCGAGCAGCTTGACAAGCCACCAGTCCACCGTTATGGCAGGAA
This sequence comes from Candidatus Woesearchaeota archaeon, assembly GCA_023264635.1. GTDB lineage: Archaea > Nanobdellota > Nanobdellia > Woesearchaeales > JAGVYF01 > JACQSS01. The sequence goes on from JAHFLT010000009.1 coordinate 3,851, forward strand.
CGGTTTTCATCTCTATAACATGCCTGTTCCGGTTTTTGGTAAAGTAGTGGGCATCATTGGCCGTAATGGAATCGGAAAATCCACTGCCTTAAAAATCATGAATGGGCTTATTATACCAAATCTCGGCAAAGAAGGAGAATCAACTCCAAAAGAGCTTATAGCATTTTTCAAAGGTACAGAAGTCCAACGTTTTTTTGAGATGCAGCGTTTGGGCAAGATAACGATGTCCTATAAGCCGCAGCATGTTGATCTACTGCCGAAAAGTGTTCAGGGTAAAGTAAGCGCTTTGCTCAAGAAAGCAGATGGAGCCGGAAGACTTAGTGATATTATCGGAAAGCTCGGCTTATCCCATCTCCTTGACCGTGAGCTCTCTCAACTCTCGGGTGGAGAACTTCAGTTAGTGGCAATAGCCGCTACCATACTGAAAAAAGCAAATGTCTTCATATTTGATGAGCCCTCAAGTTATCTGGATATCAAGCAGCGTCTGAAGATAAGCTCTGTCATCAAGGAACTTGCTACAGCAGATACTGCTGTTATTGTTGTGGAACACGATCTTATTCTTATGGACTATCTTGCAGATTTTGCTTATGTCCTCTATGGTAAGGAAACCTGCTACGGTGCAGTATCTCTTCCCAAAGCAGGCAAAGTGGGTTTGAATTCCTATCTCTCAGGTTTTTTGCGAGAAGAGAACATCCGCTTCCGTGATACGGCAATACATTTTATGCCAGCGACTATCCACAAGAAGCCGAAGAATCCTGTTCTCACATCATGGGAACAGATGAAGATAACGTTAGGTTCATTCTTATTCAGCGCAGTGGCTGGCGAGCTTCTTAGGAATGAAGTTGTAGGTGTTGTTGGTGAGAACGGTATTGGTAAAACGACGTTTGTCAAGCTCATTGCTGGATTACTCACTCCTGTTAGCGGAGGAGTCACAACACCAATCTCCATAAGTTATAAATCACAGTATATCGATTCCTCTTCTACTGATTTGGTATCTGTTGTGCTAAAACGTGCTGTTGAGAAGTACACCGTTGAACTTATTCGTCCATTGCAGCTCGAGAAGTTTCTGCTCAAGCAGGTTAATGAGATCTCCGGGGGAGAGCTGCAGCGAGTCGCCATAGCACATTGCCTTTCGCAGGATGCAGATTTGTATTTGCTTGATGAGCCTTCTGCTTATCTTGATGTTGAACAGCGTTTGCTCCTCGCGAAGATACTGAGAGATTTCATGGAAAATCACGGAAAGACTGCATTGATCGTTGATCATGATCTTTTATTCTTAGATTATCTCTGCCATAAGCTCATTCTGGTGGACGGCACTCCAGGTAAACAAGGAATATTAGGTAGTGTGCAGGACATTGCGAGCGGCATGAATCACTTTTTGGAGCGCGTGGAGATAACCATGCGTCGTGATGCAGAGACGCACAGGCCGCGCATCAACAAACCAGGAAGTGTGCTTGACAGGGAGCAGAAAGCAGAAGGAAATTATTACGGATAAAGAAAACAAGTAACCTTTTTAATGATTCTCTAATTCTCTCGTGTTATGGTCATTGAACTCTACACTGGACTCGGCAAACCCGATGAGAAAAAGGAACTTATTGTAAAGCCAGCTCTTACAGAAATTGTTTTCGAACCAAAAGTAGCGTATGAAGGACAACACAAAAAACTCTACACATTCGATGCCAGTTTGCGAGCGCTAAGAGAACGCGGCTACGAGCGCCATCCAAGACCAGCAGAAGCGTTTGGCCTTCTCTGCAGAGGACTGGAGGGGAGACTGCAACCAGAACAACAAGCAGTTGCTGACGATATGGTGAATAGTTATGGCGAATGGCTAAGCATGGCGATGATGCGGAAAGGAAATATGCTACACTGTTATCTCGACCCGGAGAATCTCATATGGGATGGAAACAAATACGTTGTGCAAGGGGAAAAACTGAAACACGCGGGTGAGGAAGTATATTCCATTGGTTCACTGAATGGATTGATTTTCATTAAAGAGGTGAACGAAAGGAATCCCGCTTTGGTCGAGAAGCTCTGGTCTCGTCATTATGCGATACTGCCAAAAGAGATTAGGCAGAAAACTTTGCTTTGGCTTCCGCGAGAAAATGGTTTGTGGCCTGTTGGTTGCGACAGTTACTATGACTGGTATGATATCAACACATACTTCAACTACGGGGCGCGCGGGGTTGTACAACAAAAATAATCTGATTTACCTTCCCACTGCCTTAATTGTTATCGGCTTCTCAGCGTATTGGTAATACCTGTAGAACAAGTCTACGGTAAACAATGGCTCGAAGACAGCACTCCCTATATCACTGATATCATAGGTGCACGTCAAAGCCCGTTTCTGTCCACCATACAGATTAATATAGCCACCTTGTCCATCTGTATCAGGGTCTTCAAATCCCCCACCACTGCAATCCGCTTTCTTGCCGTAGACATCAGAGGTCACTCGGATGTAAACAACATTGCGATTCTGATTATCTATACGATCATCACATTCAGTACCGCGCTTGAAGATAAGATTATTTTTGTCACTGACATGTTCAATTTCGAATATTACCTGTATTTTTCCTTCTCCCAATGGGGATTCCTTGACGCTGGTGATTTGGACAGGTCCTCCAGAATTCTTTGGATCCTTTTTCCCGCTTATCTCGCATATCTTTGTTTTTCCCACTTCAATTAATTCACGTTTTGCACATATTTTCGTGCTTGTTTTCGTGCGGTAATCATAGCAAAGGTTCGCTCTCATATTTATTGGCGTATCACCCTGTAAAGAAGGAAGATACTTCAAGTCAGTGAACTCAACAACAGTCTGCCCACCTTCGATGATAGTTCCATCTATGCTACGTTTAGCCTCACGGAGTGGTATTGGAAGGAACTTTCGCATATCAGCTTGGCCATTCTTGTTAAAATCTTTAGGATTGATGCCAATGATCTCAACATAGCCAGCACCTTGCCCAACATATTCCTCGCCGACGTTGGTCAGTTTTGCTCCTATACCAAATGGTTGTCTTCCTTTATCAAGAACAGTCTCTGGAGGCAATCCCTCAACCCAGCTCATCCGCAGCCCCTCTTTGCCGCCGATGAATGGCTCAAATCGTGGACCTGTAGCAGATTCTTTCTTACATCCAACAATGATAGTAATGACAAGAAAAACCAGAATAATATGAGTGAGCTTCATTATACTGCCTCCTTTTTACGTCTAATGGCTTATTATCTTTTTAACCTTTTCGTTATAGTTGTTATATTCAGTTATATTTCATTCGGTTATTTCTCGTTATATGTTCCGTACAAGATTTCCCAGTTGTATATCAAAATCCTGGTCACGGTAAACTATTCTACCGTTGCTGTCCATTTCTATGCGCTTGCCACCTTTATCATAAACAATATTGATACCGCCCCTCCGCTCAAACCCCGCAAAGTTCTCCACATTAACTATTCTCAAAGAACGTTGGATGTTCTCCATATATCCATAAGCGAGGGATATCTGCAATGGAGTAGTGAATGCGCTCTCGACATCTGAATAATCTATAATCGTTGTTATCACCGCCTTTCCATTGTATAGTTTCACTGTTCCGTCATCATACTGATAGTTACCACGGGGATTGAAGTTGAAGCCGAAATTTCCTCCGGAATAGTAAACATCAAATGCTCTGCCGAGAGGGATATTTACCCCAACTCCACCACTGCCAATTCTGATCCTTGCAATTTTCCCTTGACCAGCTGGTGTCCCAATCTTGTAATAAACCGTATTAAAGTCAGTAGGTCGCAAATCTGTCGGCCTTTTGTTGTAATCAACAACTTCTCCGCCACCTACATTTGCAATATGGATACGGAACATTATCTTTCCTTCACCGATAGCTGTAGGTTCTACCTGAGTGACAGCAACTGGTGCACCCTGCCCCCCACTTGGACCAATATTTGTCATCGTGCACGCCTTTCTTGTCACCCTGGTGCGATAGACATCGGGATCAATACACATCACAATATTAGCATCTGTAACATACGGATAAACAAGTGTTGCCAGCAGAGGAGCATCATATATATCTGCAACAGATCTCATATCCAGCTGTGCTTGAAACTCTTCTACGCACACGCCACCATCAGGCGTACTTCGCGAGCGCGGGAAAATTTCGCTTATGCCACATTGAACAGTGGGGGTATCTATCACCGATGGAAAATTGATGATATTTGGATCAAAGCCCGACAAATACAATCTTCCTCTGAGCGGAAATGTTCCTTTGTTTGCAACTTCTAGAGCGAGGTCATAACGCTGTCCAGTGGCTGCGAATGTCTTCGGAGGAGGCGCATCAGACAAGAACTTCATCATTACCCCTCTCGTGCCAATATAAATCTTTTCTTCTCCTTCACCACCAGAGGTCTTACAGCCTTCGATGAGAATCAGGACTATGAACAACAGAATCCAAACAACACTTCTTTTTTTTATCATTCGTTTCTTCCATCATTGAAAGCTGCAGCATATATAAATTTTACGACGATGACCTTTGACCAGGTGAAATTCAGCTGTGAGCACGCAGTATGAATTGCTAAATTTTCAGAGATATGTCAGGGATGTTAGGATATACGTTCGATCACGAATTGCTTGGAAAGTGTCTGTGTATACCCATAATCCACATAAACCTGCAGTGGTGCCATATATGGCCCTGCTGTTTGCTGCAGGCTCCCTTCACAAAATACCTCTGCCTTGTTGTTCTCAAGCCGCACTACCTCTTTTTTGCATTGTATCTGCCTGCCTCCAAGCACGGCGGTGACACGGACCTTGTCCCACAAGCTGCCTACATCCTCTGTTCCTGAGCATGCTTCCTTGCTGTGACCAGCCTCAATGACTTTCCCATTTCCCCTGTTCTGCAACGTGATAATGAAAACGCTTCCCAGCGAGCCATCTGGCAAGTACTTTGATTGCACATCTACTTGTGCCACTGCAATAGGTGCTCCCTGTGAAGACATGCTTATTTTCTGTGGCTTGCACGCAGTGATGCTCAACAAGTATCCGCGTGGGTCATAATTCACACAGGCACTAGCCTCAGCGAGTGTCTGGTAATCATAACACAACTGTGCCTGCGCAGTAACCTCTTGCCTCTTTGATGTCGTTATTGTCTTGGCTTGTACCGGGACAATGAGCACGTTGATATCCCCGTTTGGGTTTTTCAGGGATTTCCCTTCGATGTCAAAATGCATACTGGTGGATTTTCCATCCAAGGTGACACCAGCTATGTCAACAGACACATACTCTTTGGGTGCTCCAAAAGAGAGGATTGCGTTCTTTGCAGTCGCAGCACCATCATTATGCAGTTCTAGTGTCATGACGAATCTGTCATTCTCATACACTTTGGCAGGAGGCTGCCCATCAAGGAACTTCAAGACAATACCATTTGTTCCCGCACGCAGGTCTTTCATTGTTACTTCTGTAGGGTTTGTGCACCCAAAGAGCAACAGGATCATCAACAAAATCAATATAACAGTGGTAAATGTAACAGGAGTATGGTGTAAGTTCACAAGGTATGAATATTTCCTGTGTGAATATCTGATGATGCTATTCCATCTCATTATATCTCTTCTCATTATTACTCCCTTCCCTCTTCATTATTACCTCGTCTCATTATGCAGTGCCCCTCATTATGCAATACCCTGCTTGCAACCCCATTTAAAAGGACCATTAAACCAAATACAGCCTATGCCACATACATCTTTATTACACGTTTGTTCTCCTCCATAAAATGAACAAGCTGGAGTTGTAGAACAATCCCTGCATTGCTCTTCCCCATAATCATAATAACATTTTCCCGGTCGTAACTTGCAGAGATTCTCCTCACAAACACTTGGCTTTAACCCAGTGTAATCGCCGCACTTTTTGATTTGTGGGCAGTTTGTTTCCTTAAGGATAGATTCTGTTTCATAAACGCATTTGCCACCCGTTAAAATTCCTGGCATTTCATATCTACAGTTGAATCTGCATATGTCGTCATAACACTCCCGTTGAGTATAATCATCGCATCCTTTTACACGGACACCGCAATCAGAAAGCGTGATGGGTTTCTTTTCTCTCGGCTTTTTCTCTGTCTCGTCTTTATCCGCTGGTTTCTCGCTTGGCTTTTCAGTTAGTTTCTCAGGTTTTGGCGTTTCGTCATTACAGTTCTTCCCATAGGGAGTTTCTGCCATTTTTTTTGTGCACTCTTGAGCGCAAGCACATCCATCAGGGTCACGGCAGAACGTCTTGCAATCACTCAATTCTCCTTTTATACCATCTCCTGCTTTTAGTTTCACAGGTACCTCTGTTGTAAAACGGTATTTGTACCGTGCAGTTATCTTGAAGTATGTCTCAACAAGCGGGAAATTCTCCAGGAGAGCATTTGCTTCGCCATCTTTCACCATTATCCTGCAAGTGAACGTCTTGACAGTGTTTATGACACCTTCACGTTGCTTGATTCTGTCGCTCAATACCCACTCCCCTCCTTCCTGCTCAAAATACGGCGGGCACACAAGCTCCACCTGCGGTGGCGGGATAATACGCAGTTCAGTGATGTTCTCAATCTCTCCTTTCCATCGGTTCTCAATGGTTATGCCGAAACGCGTTGAGCGCTGTTTACCAGTAAGAGAAACAGCCAATGGCAAATCTTGTTCGATACCAATACCAACCATCACAGGCCCACCTGTATAAACAGCAACTGGTTTCAGGCCAGGCAGTTTGTAAAATGAGAAAATATCTATATTGCTCCTTCTCATCTCGCGTTTCCTTTCCTCATTCATGAAATAGGTTTTGAGATATGCTTTTGTCGTAAAGGGAAACTCCGCTGTAACGCTCACACTTTCAGTCTTTGCCAGCAGACGTTTTGCAATGTCTTCTGTCACTGGGAACTCTGTTGGGGCAATATCACAATCTATGCCCTCACCTCCTCCCTCAATGTCGTAAAGCAGCAACTTCTCAGGCTTCACAGTTCCCTGTATTTTTTTTCCTTTTACTCCGCAGGACATTGCCACTGTCTGCTGCTCAACGCATTCTTCTCTGCCAGTATATAATCTTCCGCCACTTCTTCCCCCATTATCCACATCATATTCATTGCAATTTTCCAAATCAAGTGATTGACCTTTTATGGCACCAGACACTCTCACCGGAATGTCCATTGGCTTTCCCTCCTCACCGAGATAAAAGAACTTTTCTTCTGGCTTGAACTTTTCCATGAAAACGCCAAGCGGTTTTTCTGCATTAGTGTCAACAACACCGATATAGTAATCTCCTGCAGCAATCTTTATTTGCCGTTCCCACGCGCGCTGAATGTCCTTAGGCAGCTCCTGTATCATCCCCCAGAAATGTATTATTCCATCAGCAGCGCTTTGGGCTACTTGTCGCACAGGATAAAATCCGTCTATGAGTGAAGGTTGTATGGGAATTCCGCCGATAAGCGAAGAAACATCCACATAGGGGAGAGTATTCGCGAAGTGAAAGAAAAATAACGTGAGCCAGAACATGAAGTATATTCCCCCAAGTAGCCGGACATTATGCGTACTCCATTCTGAACGCACGATGAATACTACCCAGACAGGGAATGCATAGACAACAAGATCAAATAAAAGTGTCACGCTATTTGGGAGGACATAAAAGAGCATTCCTTTCAGAAACGGCACAAAGAACGCCCATGCAGATAATCCAAGGTACCAAAAAACAAGCGGCTTCCTTTGTTCCTCGCTTACATAAGGGGATATCAGCGTCATCATAACAGCGACTGCAAACAAGAAGAAATACATCACCCCAAAGAGGAAGGCACTCTCAATACGATTAAACAACAAGAGCGCATCTGTGAAATGGATTGCTGCAGCTGACAACAGAAAAAAAACTCCGAACAGTTCATGTTCCTCTGCCATTGCTCAACCCATTGGTTTGAGAATCTCTACATGCAGCTCCTGAATCTCAAAAGATGCTGCTGGGTCAATCTCAATTGCATTGTATCCCTTCCGCACAAGTCCTGTTATTTCGGTAGCATATTCTGATGCAGTTGTATCAAGAGCCACCAGTTCGTTGTTCACGAAAAGACGCGCCTGTTTTTTTTCACCGCCTACAAAAATCATAGTGAGCATAATCGGCAAAGCATGCGAAGCACCATAGTCATACTGCTCTGGAGAGACGGTAAAGTACACATGGTAATTCTGGGGCTCTTTAAGTCCTCCTTCAACAGTAACACCCTCAAATTTATACGTTCCTTTGTCGCTCTTCCACTGAAGAGTATTTGTTCCAGTTGATGTGAAATCTATCGGTACATCCAAGCGTGTTGGGACACTGCATGCAGGAGCGCCATCAGAAATGACTTTATTATTTAGCGATATTGTTACTTTCCCCAATGATGTTGGATCACAAAGCACCACATAACTCAATGTCGCCCGTTTAAGCATCTTTTTTTCATCGCTATCCATATAAAACGTGCTTGTTGATGCTGTTTTTGTCTTATCAATAATATCTCCCCGTACACTTATGTCCCCAAGTATATAGGTATTCGTCTGCCAGAATGGGGAGGGGGATGAGACAGTAAATGCAAGGATATTATCCTTATGCAGCAATGATTTTTTCAGTGAAATTGGCTCTATATTGCGCGCTGTTACTTCTCTGGAAAAGATTTGTTCCCCGTTCAGTTTGATGGTAAGTATTCCTTTTCCATTAACGACGAGGAAATTCAGCAGGACATTTTCCACATTATCCGGATCATGCAGTGAAAACTTCAGCTCCTGTGGTGCAGAACTAAATACAGAATGACGCACATGTACAGAATCCCATGAATCAAGCATGATAGCTTCAGTCTTAGTAGTAAGTATCACTGATGGCAATGGGTGGTGCGATACAACGTCTCCTTTAGGAATGACTCTTCCTGGCTGCGCCAGCAATAGTTCTGTTTTTGGCAAAGCTTTCTCATCGATTTTACCATCTTTTGTCTCTCCAAGCAATTTACTCCTTTCCTCTGGCGGGAGAAACAAGATATACAGAATCATGAATAAGGCAATTAATGCAACGAGCGCAGCGGCTCCACCTTCTTGTCCTCTTTTTTTCATGCCAGTTTTCATGCCACAAAGCATACTCCTCGACAATATCTTTATATTTAATAAGCTTTTGCTTTCACCGATGCACATCATTCACAAAGATATAAGAAAAGGAATAATAAAAATTCAGCTTGAATCAATAGATGATTTGTGGACACTTCATTTGCTGCTTGAGAGAGGTGACATCATCCGCGGAAAAACGTACCGTAAGGTAAAGATTGGTGAGGAGACCACAGAAAAGAGAGCGATGAACGTGGCCATTGCTGTAGAGAAAGTTGAATTTTCAAACAAGACATTACGTGCCCTCGGTAAAGTAATAGAAGGACCAGATGATGTCTCACGAGGAAGTTACCATTCATTTGTTATAGAAGTAGGTACCATCATCGAGGTAGAAAAAAAGGAGTGGTTGCAATACCAACGCAAACGATTGGAGGAGGCAGCAGCAGAAAAGAAGAAACCTCTCCTTATCTGCGTGCTTGATCGCGAAGAAGCATACATTGCATTGAGCAAGCGTTATGGTTATGAGTTATTGGCTACGCTGAAAGGAGATGTCCAGAAAAAGGAAGAAAGGTCACGTTCATCAGGATCTTTCTACGAGGAAATCATCAAGGCACTCACGGATTATGCGCAACGCTATGATGCTGATACGATTATTCTTGCAAGCCCGGCATTCTGGAAAGAGGAACTGATGAAAAGGATAAAAGATGATATACTCAAAACCAAAATAATAATCGCAACATGCTCATCAGTAAAACAGGATTCAATCCGTGAAGTATTGACGCGTCCTGAAGTGAAGGAAGCCGTCCAACGTGAAAGAATTGTGTATGAGATGAGATTGGTTGATGAAATACTTTTGGAAATAGCACGCGACGGGAAAGTTGCTTACGGCAAAAAAGAGGTGACTAAGGCTGTGGCAGCTGGTGCTGTGGAGAAAGTGCTGATTACCGACAAGGTAATCCATGCTGCGCATGAAAAAGAGTCTTTTCACGAGATTGATTTACTTCTCCGAGATGTTGAGAAAACGAAAGGAGACATCCACATTATCAGCTCAGAACACGAAGCTGGAGCACGCCTCGATGGTCTGGGTGGCATCGCGGCAAAACTACGGTACAAACTAGAAAATGCTTAAAATCATGGTGTTTGCTTCTGATAAAATTCACTTCTATTTTTCTCCCCTTCAGCGAGGGACAGAAAAATTACTCCAAACATACTCTCGTAAGGTTTATATAATGGTTGTTGTTATTAAAACCGTTGTCACTGTTGCCACCGGATAGAGAAACACAGCAACGGCGAAACAAAAATTGTTCGGAAAAAATTGTTTGGAGGGGGTCTATCGCATGATTGTCAAAGAAGAATTGCTGAGCAAGTTGCGACGCTATTTCTCTCTTAATCTCTATGAAGTGAAGATATGGACTGCACTATTGTCCCGGGGAGTAAGCACCGCTGGTGAGTTATCTGATATCGCCAACGTTCCCAGATCAAGAAGTTATGATGTTCTCGAATCTTTGGAAAAAAAAGGATTTGTTGTCATGAAGCTTGGCAAGCCAATAAAATATCTTGCTATAGCGCCAGGTGAGGTTGTCTCTCGTGTAAAGAAGAACCTACAGGTTGATGCAGAGGACAAAATCAAACGCTTAGACAGCATGAAAGGGACAGAACTGCTTAATGAGCTAAACTCACTTCACACTCAGGGGATAGAATTAGTAGAACCATCTGAGTTGGCTGGCTCGGTGCGCGGCCGGATGAACCTGTATAATCAGCTTGAGCTTTTGATCAGGAATGCTGAGAAGTCAGTTAATATCATGACAACCTCTCAGGGGTTCTTGCGTAAAGTCGAGGGACTTAAACCAGTATTTGAAAAGGTAAAAAAGAAAGGTGTCAGAATCCGCATAGCAGCTCCGATAACAAAGGAATGCAGAAACGCACTGGAAGAAATGAAGGATTTGGCAGAAGTACGCAATGCGAAGAACATTACAAGCCGTTTCTGTGTCGTAGATGGGAAGGAGCTTTTGTTTATGGTACTAAATGATGCAGATGTACATCCAACATATGATGTCGGTGTCTGGGTAAAGACACCATTCTTTGCTACTGCTCTTGACAATTTATTTAATGCCGCATGGAAAGACATGCCGCTGCCAGAGACTACATTGAAATAATTCGTGTTTCTTCTTTCTTTTTTCTTATCTTGTTTCTCTTTGCAGGTTGCATTCCCTTCGGGAAGGTAACTGAATATACACAATGTGATCACGTGCTGGAGAACTGCGCAGATATATGCAGAGACACATGCGCGCAAGAAGAGAAGTGCATTCCTTGTATGGAGAAATGTTCTACTGATTATTAGCAGTGCAAGACTGTAAAACCTTAAATAACACTCCTTTTTCCTCATTTTGATGTCTATTGATACATACTTTAGCCTCGGCAAACCCGATGAGAAAAAGGAAATCACTGTAAAGCCAGCTCTATCGGAAATTGTCTTTGAAGAGAAAGCAGTTTATAATGGGAAAGAGAAAAAACTCTACATGTTTAATGTCAGTCTGCGTAGGTTGAGAGAACGTGGCTACGAGCGCCATCCCAGACCAGCAGAAGCTTTTGATCTCATTTGTAGAGGGCTGGAGGGGAGACTGCAACCAGAGCAGCAAGCAGTTGTTGACGATATGAGGAATAATTATGGCGAGTGGCTGAGCACGGCAATGATGCGGGAAGGAAATCTGTTACATTGTTATCTCTATCCGGAGAATCTGGTGTACGATCACAATAAATTGAGTTATGTCGTGCAAGGAGGAAAACTGAAACACGCGGGGGAAGAGGTGTATTCAATTGGTTCAATGGAAGGATGTGTTTGGATTAAGGATGTAAACAAAATGAATCCGGCTTTGGTTGAGAAGCTCTGGTCTCGTCACTATGCGATATTGCCAGAAGAGATTAGGCAGAATGCGGGGCTTTTGCTTCCATCAGAGAACGTTTTGCGGCCTATGGGTCTCGGCTTCTACAAAGATGGGTATGATGTCTGCGTCAACTTTCTCTACGGGGCGTCTCACGGGGTGGCACAACAGAAATAAGTGCACCGAAAACGCAAGACGAAAAAAACCAACAACAAGCTTTAAATCCCTTCTCTTGTTTTTGGCATGAAATGAGAGAGATCATTCTACCATATGCACTCCTTAATGCATTCAAGCATGGAGGAAAAGCAAGTGCGGGAGCTGTGCTCGGTCATGTCCTTGCAGCACAGCCGGAACTGAAAAGCAGAATAAAGGAAGTGCAGCAGGAAATTGCAACGACTCTGGCAGAAGTCAATTCTCTCTCTAAAGATGATCAGCTAAGGCAACTCACCAATATAGCACCTTCTTTGCTTGAAGAAAAGAAGGAGGAGAAAAAGACAGAATTAAAAGAACTGCCCAATGCGACAAGAGGAAAAGTAGTGATGCGTTTTGCGCCGTCTCCCTCTGGTCCACTACATATCGGCCATGCGTATCTGCTTCTGTTAAACTCTGAGTACGTGAAAAAATACGAGGGAAAGCTTATCCTTCGTCTTGAGGATACTAATCCTTCCAACATAGATGCGGGTGCATACAAGATGATAGAAGAAGATGCACAATGGCTGACAAAGAACAATGTGGCTTCTGTTGTCATCCAATCAGACAGACTACACCTCTATTATGATTATGCAGAGAAATTAGTGAGAAACGGAAAGGCGTATGTGTGCATATGCGAACCTGATGCGTGGAAAGAGATTATGACAAAAAAAATGTCATGCTCCTGTAGAGAGCTACCTACCATTGAGAACACTAAGCGGTACCATGCGCTTTTCATTAGTTACAAAACAGGAGAGGCTGTGTTACGATTAAAGACAGATATTACCCACAAGAATCCAGCCATGCGCGACTTTGCTTTGATGCGCATCAATGAGGAAGAGCATCCGCGCACCAAGAGAAAACATCGCGTCTGGCCGTTGATGAATTTTGCAGTAGCTGTGGATGATCATGACCTTGGCATCACCCATACAGTTCGCGCAAAGGATCACATGGATAATGAAAAAAAACAGCGATGCTTATTTGAAGCGCTTAACTGGTCTATGCCGGAACATTGTTATGTTGGACGGATAAATTTCAAGGACCTTGACATAAGCAAGACAAAGACGAAAGAGCTTATCCGGCAAGGCGTTTACTCGGGTTGGGATGACATTCGCTTGCCGTTCTTCCGCGCATTGAAACGCAGAGGCTACCAACCAGAAGCATTTGTACGATTTGCGCTTGAAGTGGGTTTAACGCAGAATGACAAGACCGTTTCTGAAGAAGAATTCTACAAGAACATCAATGCATTCAATAAGGATGTGATAGATGGTGCGTCGAATCGTTATTTTTTTGTGGAAGAGCCAAAAGAAATTGTGATTGAAGGTGCACCAGACCACACAACAACATTGCTTTTGCACCCGGATAATCCTAAAAAAGGGAAGAGGATACTCAAGACGCATGAGACGTTTTACATTTCAGGTCCAGATTATGATGCACTCCATGCAGACACCCTGTACCGGTTTATGGATTGCTTGAATTTTGAGAAGAGGGGAGGGAAATTCTTTTTTCATTCGCAGGAGTACGAGCGCTATAAAGAAAAAGGAGAGCGCATCATGCACTGGCTTCCGAAGGCAGGTAATGCAGTTACCAATGTGGTCAATGTAGAAGTACTAATGCCAGACAAAACTAAGCGTATAGGCTTAGGAGAATCTGCACTCAAGAAGCTTTATGTAGGTGATGTTGTCCAGTTCGAGCGTTTTGGTTTTGTACGATTGGATGAACGAAAAAAAGACCAGCTAATTTTCTGGTATGCACACAAGTAAGCTTATGACATATGTCCACTTCGTCATCTACTGTCCACCTGAATATGAAGAGAAGATAAAGCAAGCCTTATGGAATGCTGGTGCTGGAAAATGGGGGAACTATACGTGTTATAGCTTCACCAGTGAGGGGATATCGACATGGATGCCGCTTCCCGGATCTAACCCTCATGAAGGAAAAGAAGGTGAAATAAGCAATGTAAAAGAAAAACGCATAGAAACAATTTGCTTAGAAGGAGTTGTTGATGACGTCATTATCGCAGTAAAGAAAGTTCATCCATATGAAACGCCAGCCATAGAGATATACAAATTAGAAAACGACTTAAAGAAGTAGCTGCTTTTTGGCGTTATGCCATCATTCAGTGTGGAAGATTTTTCCTTGAAACATACACTCGGATCAGGACAATTCTTTACGTATGATAAAGATGGCGAATGGTACTACATCACAACTCCCCACACCGTCTTCAAAGTACGGCAAGCTAAAAACAAAATCCATTATGACAACCTTCCCGAGAATGAGCTGAGAATATTTCTTGGTTTGGCTGTTCCCTATCCAGACATCATCCAGAAACTGCAAAAAGATAAGGTCTTACAAAAATATATTGCCAGCTGCCGCGGCCTTCGTGTCATGAGACTTGACCCATGGCAATGCACTGTCTCGTTTGTCTGCTCAAGCGCTTCTAATATTCCAAAGATCAGGCGTAGCCTTTTGCTTCTCTCTCAAGAATATGGGAAAAAAAAACAATATGACGGCAAGCACTTCTCCCTTTTTCCAGAACACGGATCCCTTGGGAAAAAGCTGAAGGATGCACGTGTCGGCTTCAGGGCACCATTTTTAGCAGCTCTCAATACAATTCCCACTTCTTTCTTCACTTCACTGACACTCATGCCTTACAATGAGGCAAAACAGCACCTCTGCTCTATGCAGGGCATTGGCGAAAAAATAGCAGACTGCATCCTTCTTTTCGCATACAACAAATGGGAGGCATTTCCTGTAGACGTTTGGATACAGCGCGCTATCAACCAATGCTACTTCGCGGGGAAAGAAAAAGCAATCCGCGACATGCGCCAGCATGCCCTAAAAATATTTCCCCATTACCCTGGCTATGCACAACAGTTTCTCTATCATGGTTTTAGGATTCAGGCAGGAGCAACAAAGTAGTATTGTTTCTTGTAGCGGAGCGCACAAATGTTCAATTATTAGCGTGCTCCGCTAGAACAGCAAATTGCAGTATAAGATGTTCAATTAGTAGTGCGATTTGCTATTACTTTGATATCTCTTTCAGCTCTTTCGTGAACTCTTCAATATCTGTGAAAGACCTGTATACAGAAGCAAAACGTATGTAGGCAACTTTGTCCAGCAGCTTCAGGTGTTTCATTACTTCTTCCCCAATAACTGAACTCGGTATCTCATTCTTTTCGTACTTCCTCATTTTCGTCTCTGTTTTGTCAACAACTGTATTGATCTTCTCTATGCTTACTGGTCTTTTTTCACATGCCTTTATAACTCCCCGCCGGACTTTTTCATTGTCAAAAGGTTCTCTTCTGCCATCCTTCTTGACCACAAGCAGTTGAATAGTCTCTGCTTTTTCATGGGTAGTAAAACGCTTCTCGCACCGCAGACATTCTCTCCGTCTGCGGATGATACTTTGGTCAGCATTCCGTTTATCGATGACCTTTGTTTCCTTGAACGAGCAATAAGGGCATATCATCTTCAGTCGAAAATGTATTCCGACTCCTTGACAAGGTCATCAGATGATTTTGCTGTATATTTCTTGACTCCCGATTTATCACAGTATGGGCAAACATAGACGTTTACGTCTGCATTACGCAGAAAGATATAGCTGCATGAGACACAGTAATATTTTTGCTTGCCAACCTCTTGTTTTGCTTCTTGTTTTCTGTCTTCCCTTTTTTCTGGGCGGGGAGCGATAGTGACGTATTCTGTTTCTTTTCTTCGCGGCATTTCTCTGGCAACAATCTTTTCTGGGTTTGTTGCACATGAAGTGCACACTAAATCCTTGCCGTTCTGGTCATAACGCATTTCTCGCATAGGAAAATCTTTTCTGCATCGTCTGCATGAAATAAGAATATCATGGCTGCTCATAGTCCCTCACAACCATTCCAGAGGAGGAGTTCTATTTAAACATTTTCATCCATTTTAGATAACGCTGCTTTTTCTCTGCTTAGTTCGCAGGTAAGTTTTTCAATGCCACTCAATCTCCCTCTCGTTATGAACATTGATTCCTATCTCGGCCTCGGCAAACCCGATGAGAAAAAGGAAATCGCCGTAAAGCCAGCTCTATCGGAGATTGTTTTCGAGCAGAAAGCAGTGTATGAAGAAAAAGAGATAAAACTCTATACCTTCGATGCCAGCTTACGAGCATTACGAAAACGCGGCTACGAGCGCCACCCCCGGCCAGCAGAAGCATCTGACCTTATGTGCAGAAGATTGGAAGGGAGATTGCAACCAGAACAGCAAACGGTTGTTAATGATATGTTTAGTAGTTGTGGGGAATGGCTGAGCATGGCAATGATGCGGGAAGGAAATCTGTTGCACTGTTATCTCGATCCGGAGAATCTCATATGGAATGGGAACAAATATGTTGTACGAGGAGGAAAACTGAAACACGCGGGAGAGGAAGTGTATTCAATTGGCTCATTTTATTGGTGGGTTCCCATTAAAAACGTAAACGATGCGAATCCAGCTTTGGTCGAGAAACTCTGGTCTCGTCCGTATGCAATATTACCCGAAGAGATTAAACAATATGGATTGCTTTATCTTCCATCAGAGAACGTTTTGTGGCCAGTTGGTCACAGCAATTACGGCGGTTGGTATGATATCGGCGCCTACTTCAACTACGAGGCCTCTCGTGGGGTACGAAAAAATGTGTAGTATTTCTTTGTAATACACACCTAAACTGTTCTATAGCTGTCTATGAAATCCCCACAAATTTCACGGATAACTATCTCTTTTGCTTTTCCTCATAGCGCTGTTCTTCAACCAGTCGTCCATGACGAAACTCCCCTTTTGTGATCAATCCTTTCTTTTCAACAATCTCTGCAAGCAATGGGATATACGGCTTTGCATGCTCGAATGTTTCAATGAAAAGCTGCCTATACGAGAAATGTCCTTTTGGCGTTGTGCGTAGCCTCCAGATATACAACCACTCCCCCATATCAGCGTCAATAACCTGTTTTACTCTAAAGCCAAGCGTTGGTATGATGATAGCTTCTTCAGGACAGATTTTCCTTGCCTGTTCAAATATTTCCCTCGCCTTTTCTTGGTGCTCTTTGTAGTGCTGCTCTAATCCTGCTTCTTTGAGCAGTGATGGCACATCATAGCCAAAATCGCACGTGGGGAGAGGAAATGTCTGCCTGCTTCTCCTATGGCGTTGTATGTCTCTCCACGCTCCAAAATCGGGGTACATCTCAAAAATCATCCGTGTACCATTTAATTGCCGTAGGAATTCATCATGGTCTCCTAATTTTTCAAATGTTTGCTCGAGCACTCCCTTTTTCTCGCTCATCGTCATTGCCTTCACACGTGCATAAACATGGTCCCACGGATAGAAGTGTCTTCCCTCTCCATAGAGAATATCTGCAATCATTCTATTCTCTAAATCTGGCGTTGCATGCAGCAGGTGCACACGTGATTCTGGCATAGTAATGCTTCCTTCCCTCTGATCATCCCTTTCCAGTACCATAACAGTTTCTAGCACTTTTTCAAGTTTTTTTTCTGTGACCATTTTGTACTCATTCGGCTGTGTATGTGTGATGAGAGTTGATAGCTCTATTTTTGCTTTTTCAATTATCTCATGGGCAACTTCCCTTGTCTCGGGAAATGGGAAAACAAGTATGTTCCTCAGCTTGCGCTCAAGCGTTCTTGCATCCTCCATGATACCAAGAGAGGTGGTAATGCCTGCATTTAGATAATAACGTGCGTTATCAAATGTTTCAGCAGTGAGCACATTCTTCCACCCGGCAAGTGATAACTCTGTTGGCTTCTGAAATGCCTTTTCCTGATACTCATTCAGCTCATGCGTCGCATACAAATACCGTTCCAAGCTTTCAGTAAAATACTTTTCAAGTTCCTCTCTTAATGGAGAAGCCGCAAGGGTGGGAGGAATCTGCACTTTCTGCTTTGCAAATGATTTGTAGCGCGTTGAGAGTTCCTGTCCATGGAAAAGCGGGTCGTCCTCCAATGCCTTTGCTGTGATAATGGAAACTCCTTCAACGATGTACGCGACAGGCGCCGTTTCCTTCAGAGATTGATGTCCATGCTTTATCGCCCACTCTTCCAGAAACCCGGCAGCTTTTTTATCAAAAAGATGATACAGTGGCGGTTCATCCGAAGGTAAGAGATCCGCATATTTCTTACTAATAATTTCCTTTAGTTTTTCTGGTACAGAATCATAATTATTCTCATTCTTCAAACACATCTCCAGCATAATGATTTTTTTTTTGAGAGACTCACGCAATCCGGACGGAAGCGTCTTTGCATACTCCTGATATGTTTTTTCTTTCCCCTCTGCGGGAAGAGCATCATAATCACTGTTTTTCTTTAATCCGAACTCGACCAGAACTATCGTCTTGAGTAACGTGTCCCGCATGGGTTGATCATTTCTACTGTACATACCAAGTAGCGTTGCTTTTACTTGCGGCGGAATATGTGTCAACAATGAAACCCTATCATATGGGTGTGAAAGCAGATATGCAAGCACATTCTGTGCAGCAGGACTATACTTCTCTTTCATAACAACTACCCCCTGATAAGTTTTATCTTGTTATATCTTTTGTTATCTTTTATCTATCTTGTTATCTCAAAACTTTTGACTTCTTCCAGCAACTTGGCTTGTTTGCTCTTTTCAAAATATTTTCGGACTGGATCAAGCAACTGGTTAGTGTACTCTGTTATTGTAGCTTTCACATCCATCGGATGTATTTTGTCTGCCATGTAAAGCTTACATAGTTCTTCGTACGAGCTGATATCAAGATTCCCACCCCACTTTGCTGGCCGTTTAATCGTAAGAATGGGAAATTTCTCAAAGATAATATATCGTGCATACTCAAACACAGGATTGTCTTCTATCTGTCGCATTGGGCAGTAGGCATTGACTATCTTTTGTTTCACCTGTTCAGCAGTATCTGTCATAAAAATAGCAGTCTCTGGCTTTGACTTGGACATTTTTAACGCAATAGCTCTTTCAGCTCCGGTTGCTGCCAATGCCGGTGGCTGTCCAAGTCCCATTAACATATGATGATGCACACAAACAGGTTTTTCTTTTCCTAGTTTAGGAGCAATCTCCCGCGCTAACATATTTACTTTTCTTTGGTCCATCCCCAGCTGTGCAATATCCACACCCAGCTCAAAGATGTCAGCAGCTTGCATGCATGGGTAAAGCAACTGGGATCCTAGGAGAGCTTCACTTTCCTCTCGTCCCATTATCTGGGCGCAGCGTGTCAACCGCTGTACTGTGTTATGTCGAGAGATTTGTATAACTGTCTTCCAGTAATCTTCTCTGTTCACAATATCATAGCTGCGTACGAACTTCACATTATCAAGATCCATTCCACATGCTTTCCATACTTCTATCATGTAATCGCCGGTCTTTCTGATTTTATCTAAGTCTCCTCCCAACTTGTTGTTAGCCCACGCATGCCAATCTGCAGCAAGCATTACGAACTTGCATTCAGCTTTTATCATCTTATTGACATTGATTGTCCTTAGAAGTCCTTGCGCAATATGCAATGTACCTGAAGGTTCAAACCCATCATATGCCACTGGATGTTTCTTTGTTTCAAAGAGAGTGATGAGTTCTTCCTCTGTGACAACTTCTTCTCCCACTTCTTTTACCAATTCTACACGAGATGCGATATCCATGATTTTTAGACTGGGGATAGGGAGTATAAATATATTACTCCCACTCTCTGCTCAAAACTCAGTTGTAAATCCCACCTGCATCCTCTCTATTAGTCTGGCGTGGTCCAAATTTCAATGTTGGAAATTCTTCCAGTTTGTCAAAAATGTCATTTCCCGTAGAGATATAGTGAAAATAATGTCATTGGTTTCCTTAAAGCAATTGAAAACAGAGTTTGTCAACTTGTCTATTTTTTATTCCTTAACAGTAACAAGAAAACTTAATAAAGCAAAAACAGTTTAGTCTTCGGGAGAGGTGACATATATTGCGATTATTTAATTTTATAAAGAAAAGCAGAGCAGCTGAATTGGAAGCACCTCCCCCTCCACCGATGATAGAAGGTGAAGGAACACTACCGCCATTTCCTGAATTGCCCACAATAAATTCTCCTTCTTCAGCAGGTAAAGTCTCATCTTCTGAAAAGCTCCCATTCTCTCAAAGTAAAAAACTACCATCTTTCAAACCTTTTGCTCTGCGGAAGGTAACAGCTACTATGCCAGAAGAGCTTCCACCTTTTCAAAGCACAGAACTGCCCTCTTTCGAACCCATTACTGAGCAAAAGACAACACCTACTATGCCCGAACAGCTTCCCCTATTCCCGGGAGAGCTTGAGAATGAACTTGAAATAATAGAACAAAAAATTCCCATCAGAGTCCCTACGCTAAAACCACAACAACCTCTCAAACCACTGGAAATACTTTTGCCTCGCAAACCCAGTTCTCTTGTTTTGGAGGGAGAGGAGATTGAACGTGAGGCAGTGAAAGATGAACATAAACTTGTGCATGCCAGAGAAAAGCTTGTTGTTGTAAAGCCATTATTCATTGAAGGGATGCGCTTCCGCAAGATTATTGGAAGTCTTAGTGAAATCCATACAATGTTGGAAGAAAATGAGGAGCACCAGGGACATTGGACACTGAAGGAAGACACAAAAGATACCCATCTTGAGCATTTCAAGACAGCACTTGAGCACATGCAACGCAAACTCATTTACATTGATAAGGCACTATTCGAATAGGGTGAGAATATGGAAAAAAATGAAACAATGCAGGTCTTTGTGAAGATAGATGATTACAAAGACGTATTGGATATTATGAATATGATTAAGAACAAGCTGGGGGATGCAAAAAACACATTAAATGAAGTTAATCGCTTGAAGAACGAGGAAGATGCTGAGTTAGAACTCTGGCAGACCAGCTTGGAGGAAGCAGAACGCCGGATAATGTATATCGATAAGGCACTCTTTGAGCCAGAGTCGCTTTAGGTGGTCATATGACAAAAAAGGAGAAAAAAAAAGAAGAGGTTTTCTTTGTTGGTGTAAAGGAACCTATTGAAATACGTCGTAATATCCTTGAAGCTTCACGAGAGATGGTTCTGCTACTGCAGCTGTATGAAAAATTCAAAGCAGTACGTGAGGAAAAGCGTCATGAGATGGAAAAACTCAGAGGCCTTGTACGGGAGATAGCACAACTGGTAAGTCGCTTAAAGAAGCATCTGCCTAAGACAAGCCTGCGGGCATTGCCTCTGGGGGAGATTAAGAGACAAGTAAAAGAAGTCGAGATAAGGGAAAAGGTTCCTGTCCACTTTGTTGCAGAAAAACAGGAGGAGAAAACACTCACCGAAGAACTGACTGAGTTAGAAAAACTGGAAGCAGAACTAGCAAGCATAGAACAAAAACTGAATCATCTTGCTTAACGGAGCCTGACAGCATCCTCACTGATGGTCGTGTCACAGTAATGGCACTGGAAAATCCTCTGAACAGTATCAAGGGTATAGAACACAGAAGGTGCATACTCTTTTTGTTCAGTTCGTGATATACAATTAGGATTGCTGCACTCCATGATGTTCTCTATGCGTAAAGGCAACATAACCCTCCCTTTCTCAACCACTTGGCCATTTTTAATGTAGCTTACTGTAGCATATGGTGAAAGGACGGCAATTTTATTGAGTTGGTTAGGAGTGGGAGAATAATCTACAATCTTTAGCACTCCTTTTTTGCCATGTAATGCCTTTTTGCTTTCGAAATTCTTACCAAGTATGACAAGCTTGTCTCGCGGCAGAGCGAGAAGGTCAATAACCTTGAACAATGCATCTGGTTGCAAATGGTCTATGACTGTACCATTTTCAATGTACCCGAGAACACGGTTGGCTTCTTGTTTAGTTTCCGTCACATTGACAGGTTCAAGTGTGGTTTTTTTCTCATAGTTTGGCAGTTCATAGGGTTCCCTTATCTCTGTACCTAGTTTTCCCGCAAGCAGACAGAGAAGAGCCATCCTTATGGAGAGTCCATTTGCAGCCTGTTCTATATACCGTGCATATTTTTCCCTGGTTCCGGGCACAAGCACGTCATCAACAGCTGGATGTATCTCCGGAAACTTCAGTGAATTTATTGGCAATGGATGAAGAATGCGCATGCTTGGTTTTGCATATGAAAGCAGCAAGTCTGGCGTTAGTTGCAGAGAGCGTGCAACTTTCTCATACTCCTGTTTATCAGGAAAGCGCTCTTCCTGTATTCTAGTCACATAAAGAATATCAATATCTGGAAGTGTTGATTCATAATTCTCACTTACTTTGTAGGGTATATGCGCGCGCTCCAGCGCGGCTAGTTCCTCTGCAGGGGGTTTCAGTTGTGGAGGAGATATGTACCTGAATGAGATACCAGGAAAGTGTTGTAGTGCTGCTTGCAGACTCCTGACTGTGCGACCATATTTCAAATCTCCTGCAAAACCGATGGTGAGGTGATCAAGTCTTCCAAAGAGTTCACGTATTGTAAGTAAGTCAAGCATCGTTTGCGTAGGATGTTCGTGTTTTCCATCCCCACCATTGACAACAGGAATATCGAGAACGTCTGCAGCATATTGTGCAGCACCATCTCTGGAGTCTCGTACAACGAGCAGAGAACACTGGTAGCCTGACAGCATTTGCAACGTATGACGAAAACTTTCTCCTTTCAGTAGTGATGTGCCTTCTGTGCTTGAGAAGCTGAGCGCGTGAGCTCCCAGTGCTTGTGCTGCACACACAAAGCTAAGACGTGTTCGTGTGCTCGGTTCGAAGAAAGCTATCCCAATTGTTTCTCCTTCAAGAACGTGTGCATAAGCTGCTTGTTTTTTCAGCCTATCTTCTTTTATCATCTTTGCTGTTTCGATAACATATACGAGCTCTTCTGGAGAAAAAGACCTTATCGAAACAATATCTCTGTTCTTGAAGCTTCGCATCATCTAAAATAATACAGATATCACAACTTACTTAAAAACGTTATCTTTTTATATATCAGCAGTGTTGCACCGCTGCATGCGGACGTGCCGGAGCGGCCAAACGGGATAGCCTCAAGAAAAAATCTTAAAAATTATTTTTAAAGGTTTTTTAGGAGAGCTATTGGCTTAGTGTCTACGCAGGTTCGAAACAGCTTTTTTGTGGCTTTGTCATAAAAGTCTGCTGGGAAAGTCCTGCCGTCCGCACTTTTTCGCTCCATTACAGCTTTTTATCCGTTCGCCTTCGGCTCACTCCCAAAACCAAAGACGAGCAAAGCTCGTCTTAGTCCAAGAAATTCCAAAAGAATTTCTTTGGAACCTGGGAAAAGAGTAGGCAGTTTCGCTGCTACTTACCCTGCTTGTTTGTGTCTTCACCTTCAGCACTTCGTGCTTCGGCTCAGCTCCAAAAACCTGGGAAAAATGAGACGGCTGCGCTGCGGTTTTTGTTCTGCTGCCACTTCATTTTAACACTCATGATCGCTTCTGGAGAGACCTATTAGGGGGATAATTATTTACTGAATTAGCCTATGCTATCCTAAATAATAGAACACATAAAAAAATATAAAGAGATGATAAACTGGGAAAAGTGGGGGTGTTGTCATGCGTTTAACATTATCAGAACCGCGCTACTTAAAAGATAGTGTCTCTATTATCTCAGACCTAGTTAATGAAGCGAGATTTAAAATTACACCGGAAGCAGTAGAGTTAGTCGCTATGGACCCGGCGAATGTGGCTATGGTCATTTTCAAACTACTCTCCACAACATTCTCGGAATACGATGTCAAAGGAGCTACAGAACTTGCGATAAATCTAACTAATCTCAAGATGATTCTCAAACGTGCAAAACCAGAGGATGTCGTGACCCTTGAACTTAGTACTGATAATAAATTAACAGTTCTTCTCCAGGGGAATACAACAAGGACATTCAGCATACCGATAATAGATGTTGAGGAGAAGGAACAGAAAATCCCCGATTTATCATTCACAGCAACAGTGAGGACAAAATCATCTATCTTTAATGAAGCTATTGAAGATGCAGAGATAGTGGCTGAATCCGTCAGCTTATTGGGCACTCCTGAAAGATTCACAGTTGTGGCAGAAGGGGATATGTCCAAAGCCAGAGTAGATATAGACAAAAATGCTGCAACCGACATACTGGTTAAAGCAGCTAGTGTGAAATCAAAATACTCCATTGAATACCTAAAAATGATGATGGCAGCCTCAAAATTAGCAGATAATGTAGATATCCACTTCAGCAAGGATTATCCTCTGCGGCTTGATTATAAGGTAGTGGATAAATTGTTGCTGTCATTTATTCTGGCGCCACGAGTGGAGAACGATTAGGTTTATAGAGTAAAGATGTGTTATTATTTCTATGATGAGTGTTATCTCCATTAAGCGTCGAGCAGAAGAGCTTCCCGACATACAGATTATTAAAACAGTCACATCATTTTCCCAAAGCAAACGTCGCCAACTCCGGCGACTTGAAAAGATGCTCAAACAATTAGAAATAAAGGAGCGTATCATTCTTCTTGCACACTTGCTTGCACAACTGAAGATATCCCTCCTTACGCATGATGATGAAAAGATAGCTCACATAGCTTCAAAGTTCCTGCATGGAGATGTTTGTAATCTGGAAGGCATAAAGGCTGATATCAGGAAAGCGAATGAGCACTTTAGACTATCCAAAGACCTTCCCATAGGACCTCACAAAAAAACTATTGCGGGATATGCCGCAGTTCACAGTCTGATAAGGAAGGAGTTTAATCAGTTGATAAGCGTAATGGAAAAAGATCCTGTTTAATAGAAATGACGGAAGACTCTATTGGAGACCTAAGAGATTAGCCGCATTAGTATAGAACAATTTTTCCTCGAGTTTTTTGCAATTTTGTCAATCCCCACATGGGGCTTGCCGGGAAAACACCTTCAGGAGTCGCTGAGATTGGAGTGGATTTAGGAAGGAATAAACTATTAAATTTGATTGGGAAGACCGCTTTTTCTGAAAAATTATGGAGATGATGGTAATTAACCAATGCCATCTTGTGGTTAAATATTTAAACATCAGCGCTGCACCAAGCGGGATGCTCGACTGGAAAAAGCTTGAAGAAGATGCGAGGGAACGCTGGAGAAAACAGAATCTGCTTGCACTGCTTGAAAAAAAGAACAAAGGCAAAAAAAAGTATTTCCTTTTGGATGGTCCGCCCTATGCAAACAATATACCTCATGTAGGCCATATACGAAATAGTATGAGCAAAGATGTCATGATCCGCCTTAAGTTCATGCAGGGTTATGATGTTTTCTTTCAACCGGGATTCGACACGCATGGCCTACCCGTAGAAAATATGGTAGAAAAGGAGCTTAAACTGCACTCCAAAAAAGACATCAAAGAGTTAGGCATTGAGAACTTCACCAAGCGCTGTAAAGAACTTGCAGCTATGAATAAAGATTTTTGGCTTACGATTTACGACAAAATGGGTTCATGGTATTCATGGAAGGAACCATATCTTACATATGATAATGACTATATAGAAGCTGGCTGGTGGGCATTTTCCACAATGTATAAGAAAGGCTTGGTTTATGAAGGTAAGAAACCAGTCTTCTGGTGTCCGCATTGTGAAACAGCTCTTGCTGGGTATGAAGTCACGGATTCATACAAAATGGTAACAGATCCAGCGATTTATGTCAAGTTTCCCCTAAAAGGAAAGCAAAATACTTTTCTGCTAGTATATACCACCACCCCATGGACGCTCATTGCGAACGTCGCAGTAGCCGTTCACCCGGATGAACCATATGTGATAGTAGAAACTGCGCAAGGCAACCTTATTCTCGCAAAGCCACGGCTCAGCGTGCTGCAAGAGCTGGGTATAGGATACAAAATCATTGAAGAACTGGCTGGCAAAAAGTTGGATGGTGTGTCTTATGAGCCACTGCTTGATGCACCAACGCAGCAAGAGCTTGTAAAGAACTCCAAAGCACTCAAAGTCATTCTTTCAGTTCCTATTCTCAAGATAAGAGTTGCATCTAAAATGGCACTGAAGAAAGGTACAGCAGAGAAAGATGAATTTGGCCACTTTGTGACGATGGATGAAGGCACTGGCTTGGTCCATACAGCTCCTGGCCACGGCAAGACAGATAATGAAATTGGAGAGTATTACGGATTGCCAGTAGTTTCCCCACTTAACGACGAGTGTAAGTATACACAAGATGCTGGGGAATTTTCAGGAATGTTTGTAAAGGAGGCAGACAAGGAGATAATCATTAAGCTTGAAGAGACTGGCAAGCTGCTTTATGCAGGCAAGGTAGAGCACAAATATCCATTATGCTGGCGGTGCAAGGCCCCTTTGATTTTCCGTCTGAGCGTACAGTGGTTTCTCAAGATAAATCCACTCAAAGAAAAGATGCTCAAAGCCAATGAGCAGGTGCAATGGTTGCCTTCGTTTGCAAAAGAACGTTTCCATAACTGGGTTGAAGAAGCTGAAGACTGGAATGTCTCACGCCAGCGCTACTGGGGTATCCCCCTCCCCATATGGGAATGCAAAGAATGTGGAGAGAAAAAAGTGATTGGTTCTTCCAAAGAACTGCAGGAAAATCTTTACGTTAAATCACAGAAGATACCAGTGGACTTGCATGCTGTGAACAGCGTGAAGCTCAAATGCAAATGCCATCATCCTATGAATCGTATTAATGATATTCTGGATGTGTGGTTTGATTCCGGCATTGCACCATGGGCATCTTTAGGATACCCTAAAAAGAATAATGAATTATTTGAAAGCGTTTACCCTGTTGATAGAATTAATGAATCCCAGGACCAGATTCGTGGATGGTTTTATTCGCTCATGTTTTGTGGTATCGCTGCACTTGACAAGGTCCCCTACAAATCAATCTCTATGCCGGGGTGGGTAGTTGATGAAAAGGGAGAAAAAATGTCCAAATCATTGGGTAACGTTGTCTACGCAAAGGACGCGCTTGACGAACTTGGTGGAGACACTCTGCGCCTTTATTTGTTTAGTGATGTTGCGCCATACGCGCTGATGAAATTCAGCAAGGAGATTGCGAAAAAAGAGATTGGCAAGGTATTGGGCATTCTCTGGAATCTCCATCTTCTTGTAGGTAAAGAAAAAGGAACTGTGCCAAAACAACTTTCTGCCCCTGAAGATAAGTGGCTGCTTTCACGTATCAACACAACAATAAAATCATTCACCGAACACATTGAAAACTTCGAGTTTCATAACGCAGGCAGGATGCTCGCTTCATTTATTATTGATGATGTAAGTAGGTGGTATGTTCAGCTCGTGAGAGAACGTATGGAGAAAAGTCCAGTACCATATGCCTTGGTGCGCAAAGCAGTAGAAACTTCATGTTTATTGTTAGCACCAGTTGCACCTTATATCGCTGATGAGATTTATGTAACTATGTGTGGTGAGTCTGTCCACCTTCAAAAGTGGCCAAAGGCTGGCAAGACAGATGAGAAACTTGAGGAAGAGATGAGGTACATCCGTGAAGTGACTAGTCCAGTGCTGGCGCTTCGCGAAAAAATTGCTTTAGGATTACGGTGGCCGCTGATGGAAGTGGTAATAGAATCTCCGAAGAGATATCAAGAGTATGTTGAGAAATATGAAGACATCATTAAAACCCAGACCAACTGTAAGAAAATACGATTTGTTCAGACTCTTGACAAAGCTACCAAAACAGTAAAGATAGAAGGAAAGAAAATCTCAGATGATTTTGGGAGATCCGCCTCAGCATTACTGAAACTACTTCATTCTTTAGACAAAAAGGAATTAACAGAAGCAGTCCTTGCAAAAGGCAAATATGTTGCAGTTATAGAAAACAAGGAGTTTGTCCTGCAGAAGGATTCGCATCTGTTACTGGAATATGCTGTTCTACAACCGTATGTGGCATCTGGTTTTGTGAACGGAGCAGTTTACATCAATACAACAAGAACGCCAGAACTTGATGGAGAGGGATATGCACGAGAGATTGTACGCCGCCTCCAGCAAATGCGCAAGGAAATGGGATTGCAGAAGAGAGACACCATCTGTTGTTATGTTGTTTGCGACAATGAACTGCTTACGCTCGTGCAGAAACACAGAGAAACTATACAAGAAAAGGTAACTGCGACAGAATGCATTATCTCTCCAGATTCACCAAAAATACAATACACTAATTCTGCTGCTGAAAAAATCAAAGGCAAAGATATATTATTTTATGCTGCGTGACTTTCTTCCAACGAAGTAGTAGATGATCAATCCAATCAAGCTGTACCTAAAATTGCCAACCATAGTGATGATAAGCAACCAAAATAACTTTGTTAAAGGATCCATCTTGCTTCGGGCAATATCTATAATTCCCCACACCAAGAGTATTAACCAAAGAGAAGTAAAGAGAACCCACATACCCATGAGCGGTGCTACTACCATCATTTGATTCGTCATCATGTCCATCATATCCATATGATCACCAGAAATACATTATATCCTTTGTTGTTTATATAGATTTTCCCATAAATTTAAAAAAAACACTCCTCTAGAAAGGGAATGCTCGACCTTTTGTCCTCACAAAACACGGAATTGCTTTTCAAGCTCTTCTTTGCTGCTGCTCTAGGCTTCCTTATGGCTTATGAGCGCAGGCAGCATGGCAAAGGCGCTGGGATGCGCACGTTTGGGATGATTGCAGTAGGATCATGCTTGTTTACTATGGTCTCAATGTATGGTTTTGTAGGAGCTGATCCATCACGCATTGCTGCGCAGATAGTTACCGGTATAGGCTTTATCGGTGCTGGTGTGATTTGGAAAAATGGAGCGGACATAGTGGGAATTACAACAGCAGCCGGTGTATGGGTCGCTGCTGCTGTGGGCATGGCAGTTGCAGCTGATCTTTATTTTCTTGCAACTGTTACTGCAGTTATCACTATCTTAATTTTCAACGCACGTAAAGTAATGCCTTCTGCATAAAATGGCTGAGAAAGAAGAAAAAACCACTTTAGAGAAAGTTGTTAAAGAAAAGATAGAACCAATTATCACAGAAACCACGAAGCATGTCATTGGTGTTACGGTACAAGAACTGAACAAGACTCTTATAGATAGAATTGCTGCCACATCCCCACTTCCCATAAGCGTCAACACAGCCCTCCCGTATAAGCAAGCCAAGAAACTCTTCAAGAAACAATTCTTTACACAGCTTATTGAGACACGTTATGGCAACATTTCAGACGTCGCTAAAATTACTGGCATTGACCGGCGCACGATTCACCGTACGATAAAAGAGCTTGGCATAGACATTGAGAAGATACGTCAGCACCTGCTGAACCCTGATCATTATCTGCGCATCGCATTGAGCCATACTGTAAAAGACGTGCTAGGGCAATACAAGCATGTTCTCAATTCAGTAAAGATAGAACAAATGTATCATGAGATTCCTCAATTGGAGGCGCAAGTCATTGAGCAATTACCTTTACGTGACGTTACCTATAAAGAAGCTGAGGAAGAATTCGAGCGGCAATATTTCGCTAAGGCTCTGAAGGAAAATAATAACAATGTCACAGAAACTGCGCAGAAAATTGGATTACGATATGAAACACTGCACAGGAAATTGAAAGCACTGGGACTAAAATAGTTGATAGTTTGTGATTAGATGGTTAAGGGATCTTAAACCATCAACATCCAACATTAAACCATAGTGGACGCGTCGGGATTTGAACCCGAGGCCCCCGCCTGTTTCGAGTGGTTTGCGAAGGCGATGCTCTACCAGACTGAGCTACGCGCCCATTAAACTGGGCAGAGAAACAGATATTTTAAATAACTTCTGTAAATCTTCTTGCATTCTGAGAGAGAACTGCATGTCTACAACTTTATCTACCTATCTTGACATAGGGAAACCCGATGAGAAAAAGGAGATTACCGTAAAGTCAGCACTCTCAGACATTGTCTTCGAACCAAGGGCAGTGTATGGAGGAACAGAGAAAAAATGGTACACATTCGATGCCAGTCTGCGTGCATTACAAAAACGCGGCTACGAACGCCACCCCCGTCCAGCAGAAGCATTTGACCTTACATGCAGAAGACTGGAAGGAAGACTGCAACCAGAACAACAAGCGGTTGCTGACGATATGTTCAGTAATCGAGGGGAATGGCTGAGTATGACGATGTTGCGGGAAGGAAATCTGTTGCATTGCTATCTTGACCCGGAGAATCTTGTGTGGAATGGACACAAATATGTTGTGCCAGGAGGAAAACTGAAACACGCGGGAGAGGAAGTGTATTCTATTGGTTCAACAAATGAATGCGTTCCCATTAAAGACGTGAACGAAATAAATCCTGCTTTGGTCGAGAAGCTCTGGTCTCGTCCGTATGCGATATTACCAGAAAAGATTAGGCAGAATGCGTGGCTTTTGCTTCCACCAGAAAATACTTTGTGGCCTGTTGGTCGCGGTGACTACAACAACGAGTATGACATCGACTCCAGCTACTACGGCTTGGCTTCTCGTGGAGTATGTCATCGATGAAAAACTCTCCAAAACCTTTTTAACGTTCTTGTTTTCTCGTTCATATGGGGCTGTGGTATAACTTGGCATTACGTAAGGTTCGGGACCTTATTATCTGGGTTCGAAACAGCTTTTTGGTGATTTCGTCTTCGCTGTTCACAGCTCGACTCAACACCAAAAACCTGGGAAAACTGGGGCAACTCAAAATCCTGTTAGGATTTTTCGTTGCGTTGCTGAAAGTCCCAGCAGCCCCATTATTTGTTTCCTTTCTATGCTTTGAAGAACTTTATTATGACCAAAACTTACTCAGATCACTCTGACTCTCATCGTTCTGGAAATCTTCTGCTTTGTGCCCAAATACTTCCATTATCTTCCCAATAGCTGGAATTATCTGGTGAGTTATGTAATAGTTAGCATCATACTCACCAGCTTCTTCGGGCAGCTTTACTTTGTCACGAAGCTTTCCCGCCCCATTACCCACAATGTAGGAGATAAAAGATCCTCGTCCTATATCTATCCCTTTTGCCTGCATCCTTGTAGCAGCTGCGACATGGGGTGATATGCTCTCATACTGTTTTATGTCTTTCTGCAGTTGTGTGAAAATAATCATCTTCTCTTTCTCCACTTTGCGTTGCCCAACGTCTTTTATAGTCTGCCTGATGTATGCAGCAGCTTTTTTTACATCTCCCTCTTTCAGAATAATCCGTAAAACATTTTCCTGTACTTCTTTTGCTATTGGTGCAACATTTCTTCGTACTGTTTCGAATCCCCTTATTTTCATATTTCCTTTTTCATCCACCAGCGCGTATCTTTTCTTTGCACCCCCAAGAGCTCCTTTCAATGCAACAAAAATTCCGTGCGGATAGAAATTCTCCCACTCCATTTCCATCATGTCAGGGAGTGTTTCATTTATTGCATTCTGAAATTGTTTTGCTTCTTCCTTTGTCTTGTCACCCAACTGCAGAAAAATGGAATCTGTGTCGGTATATAAAACTGAGAATCCGGTGTCTTGCGCGTGCGTAATAACTGATTGGATATACTGCCTGCCGAAAGCAGTAGTTGCTTCAGCGCTCTCGAAACTATACCATCTTGCTGCTGCGAAACCGAGATACCCATAAAAAGAATTAGACAGCAGCTTCAATGCTTCGCTCCGGGAGGTGAGGAGTTTCTTCTCATCTCCTGATACATCTTTCATCATCTTTTTCACCTGCGCCCGTTTCGTTACTACATCTTCCAGTATGGCAGAGAGAAAGCCGCGAGCGTTCTCACAAAACCAGTAATGTTCTCCAGCAATGACAACTGTGTTGTGCGACTGAGGGCAACAGGAGCAGCGGAATGAACTGGGTGAAATATTGTGTGATATGATAATAGAGGGATACAAGCTTCTGAAATCCAGAACAACTACTTTGTGATACAGTCCCGGTGTTGGTTCATACACAAATCCTCCTTTTAACCGCATTCGTGTCCTCTTCTCCATTTCTGCGTCATCTGGTTTATTTGGAGCCAGTTCACCATGCTTTTGTGCCTGTCGGAAGATGTATTGTTCTACAAGTTGGGAATAGCTCATCCGCGTCACCGTCTCTATAGGCAGCCCTATCAGCGTGACAAATTCCTCCATATTTGTCCAAAGATGCCTACATAACTTGTACGTCAATGCTGCATCCTGCGCATTATATTGCGCATACACTTCAAGCTTTTCTGGGTCACTGTCCCAAACTTTACTTAGCATATCTAAGTCCACATCATGTTTTTTTTCCCCAAGCAGTTCAGAAGCAACTGCATTGAGTGAAAAGACTTCCGTCTCCATAGACCTTCCCATAATCTTCTTGACAAACTTGAAAATGTCGATATGTGGAATGCCGGTTATGCGCGCTGCATCGTCTCCTTCGGGAATAAAAATGGGGCTATAATCCAACCCCACATTCAATGTAACCT
This sequence comes from Candidatus Woesearchaeota archaeon, assembly GCA_023264635.1. GTDB lineage: Archaea > Nanobdellota > Nanobdellia > Woesearchaeales > JAGVYF01 > JACQSS01. The sequence continues at coordinate 36,314 of JAHFLT010000009.1, forward strand.
TGAGTACATCTGCACGCTTCTTGATGTATGGCAGATCAAACCCGTCAGAATAATAGCCACAAATCATGTGTGGTTGGTACATATCTAAAAGCTCCTTGAAACGCAGCAAAAGCGCAGTTTCATCAGTCACAAATTCAATATCCTTATCTTCTGTTGAAAATCTTTTCCAGGTGACAACTTTCCTAAATGAGTCGCCCACAAGCCCCAGCATGAGAATTGGATTTTTGTCGGGCTCTATTCTTCCGCGCGAATCATATGTCTCAATATCCAATGCAAGCAATCTCGGAACTCCTAATTTATTATCGCCGCCATTGCGGACTACGCTTGCCTCAAAAAGCGGAACAGACAAACCACTTGCTATCCACTCGCCTTCCGCTACTACTTCTTTGTGAGAAAAGAGATTTTTCTCCAGAAGATACCTCCGTGTGAAGAGTATATCATTTTCATAGACGATAGCACCCAACTGGTCTTTTACCAGCCGTGACAGCACAGGGATACTCTTAGGCATGTTCGCAAAAACCTTGCATAGTTTTTTTTTTACGCCATGCAGTTTCCGTTCTTCTTGCCTAACATCTGTAATCCACCCCTCTGCAGTTTTCAGTCGGAGTAATTTCTCTGAATCAACACCTTCTGCCCAGAAGAAAGGTGCCATTGTGCTATCCCGCACGCAGACGCGTTGCCCATCCGGAGTAACACAAAATAGGTAAATAACCGCCTTGCCGTTTTCCACTTTGTATGTTAGATCTATTATGCGGACTGTCAGTTCCATATTATCGTTTGTTGTCGTCGACTTCAAAAACATTTCCTTAAACCAGTATACACAGTATACTAAAAGATAACATTTATATACTTCTTCCTATTTTATACTAATTAGTGTATTTTACCTATGTTGGTAGACATCCAAAAGGATCACTTTGGGATGAAGGTAAGAAGGGACTCCGGAGAAACATTTCTTTCTCTCTACCACCCCTCACACAAGGAGTCCCTTTCTTTTCCTTACATTCTTCTCCGTACAGGGAGAAAAGAGGTGTTTATATCAACGCGGGTAGCATCTCGCTGCCCGCGATAGTAAACAGAGAGAGGATACTATCGCACTGCGATTGTGCTTGGTCCTCTTCTGCCAATACAAGGTCCATCCTTAACATGAAAACCAGCTGCTTTGAGATTCTCACGCACACTACGTGCACACGAGTATGTTGTCAATAGACCGCCTTGTTTGAGCACGCGATGTAGTTCATTCATGACGTTTACTGTCCACAGTTCTGGACATCGCTTTGGAGAAAACGGATCGAGGAAGACGCAATCCACGCTACATGAGGCAATGGTTTTGATCATTTCCCTTACATCCCCAACAACTATCGAAAGATTCCAAATGCCATTTGATAATGCATATCCTTTTCTAACGCACTTTTGAATAAACTGGTAGGAGGTGAATGGGGCATTGGTCATAGGAATTTTCTGAAGGACATTGTTGTCGATTTCCATTCCAATAACACTAACTGGATGTTCTGCCATCACATCCAGTGCAGCAGCAGTGTTATATCCCCAACCAAAGCACACATCAAGGAGTACTGGATTTTTTCTGCTTAGCAACTCACACGGCTCTACAAATTTCTTCATGGCTTCTTCCTTAGCACCGGTGATTGAATGATAGTACTCACCGAATGTTGGGTTCCAAAAAGTCGGAGAACCATCCTTTGTGATAATCAATGGAGTCATTTTTTTTTGTCATTGTCGAAAGCTTTAAATATTTCTAGCTGCATTGAAATTTCATTTTACAAAGGCGGGTGGAATAAATCATACAAAAAAATAAAAAAAATAAGCCACAAAGATTACAACTATTTGGTTTATTATTTACTTCTTTGTTTTTTTTCCTCTTTTCCGTCACGGTTTTCGGAGCAATTCAAACAGCAACACCTGTCTTGAATTCCACACACATCTTTTTTAATTTTACTGCAAATGAATTCAGTACTTCTTCTGGCCATGTATCAGCCACATTGTCTTCTTTTGGAAATACAATCTCACCAACTAGTGGACTATACCCTGCGAAACTCCTTTATCTTGGAAGAATGTCTGTAACTGATTTCAATAATTTAGTTCTTGTCCCAAATTCAACGTTTAGAGGAACAGATGGTCATACATATCAAACCTCTGCATCACCTCTTTTGTCGAATGATGGGGTTTTTGGTGATGTTCTTGCTATTACTATTCTAAATGCAACAAATGCTACTTTTTACGCAGCAGTTAGAGTTACTGCTTCAGCTGCAGGAACAAACCTTTCACTAAGCATACGATTTAATGATCGGATGAATAATAATACATTTAGTACAGCGAGTGGCTGTGCTGCAGATCTGAACATCCAAACATGCCTCAATGATTTTGCCAATGGATGTGTCTGGAATGATTTCAGAGGAACATGTGAAGCTGCACCCACTGGTATGAATAATGTCGTTGTCAACAATATGCCACCTCCGGATTGCGGAGTGCTTCCTCAGGTAGCATGTAAGGCGATAAATAGCTCTTTCTGCTCATGGAATCCCACTCTCGGTAAAGGAGGATTATGCACGAAAGCTTCACAGTTTGATCCCCTTTTTGGTTTTACTTGTACTGAGATAATCAATCTCACTGTCTGCAATAATGAGCCATTCACACAGAAAACTGGCTTATGCTCATGGAATACAACCTGCTATGTCAACAAAACAAAAACCATTGTTAATATACCTCAGCCCCCTACATTCACATGCGATGCATCTAATTATATAAGTAATCAAACTGCATGTGGCATTCTCTCGGATACTTATTATTTACCATGCGGTTTTGATAATACTACCAGTAAATGCACAGCGCTCTTTTTTGATGTAAAGGGAACAAAAGATTTTGGAAGCATTAGTAGCCAAGGGACATGTCAGGGTCAAAGTGGTGCATGGAAAACAGAAACAACATTCGATCCTTTAACTAACAAACTAACTAGCGAGAATTGGTGTGAGTTTGGAATCACGATAAAGCCATTCTCAGCAGTAGGTGGTAGTAGTCGTTCTGTTGGTAATGAATTCAGTCAGCAACATGATTGTAATAATGATTGCAATGCGTGCATGTATAATGCAACTGGCGGGCAATGGCCAAACGCATCAGTTGCCCAGACACAATGTACTTCTTCTTCTGCAGGCTGTGCGTTTAGAACAGATTCAAATTGTTTTAATGGATTAGGATGGTGTTTTCCATCAAAGGAATTTGGAGGTTTTGACTGTTCAAAGCGATGCGGTGATTGTAATCTTCAACCAAGTCCACAAACATCATGTACAAGCTCTCCGGCTAGCTGCACGTGGGACAATACAACAAGGATATGTTCCAGTGCGGCTGTGAAGGGTTGCAGTCAGGATTGCACACAATGTTATGATAGCGCAACATGTACGATATCTATTGCAAGTGGTGGATGTAAATATGATAGTACTACCGCAATCTGTTCACCAAGAGGAGGTGCAACTGAAATTTGCTATGATGGTACTGATAATGACAACAATGGATTAACTGATTGTGCAGATCCAAAATGTGCATTAGATCCTTTTTGTACAGGTGGAGTAGGTGACAAGAATAAATGTTCTCAGTATAATTCCTTTAGGTATGGTATTGGGGCACAAGGAAACTGCACTGCAACCACTGGCTGTTTGTGGAGTTCAGATTCATTTGGCTTTTCTTCTTGTTCTTCTCTCTCTGATCAATGTTTCTCAAATCAGTCATTACAGGTAAACCAAACCAGGTGTACTACTTATGGAGGTGGGAATATCTGCCAGTATAAAACATCGAATTTCTGTTCAGTGAACTCCACGTTTGCAAACAATTGCTTTGGCAGAAATCAAACAACATGTGGTACTGGAAGTGGAGTAGGCTGTCAATGGAATACTAATACTAATTTCTGTGATATCCAAGTACTGGTTGCCTGCGATCAAAATCAAACACTCCAACAAAATGAAAATGTATGTAATAGAGCTGGCTGTGTTTGGATGGGTAATATGTCTTTTGGTGTAGAAGGTAGCTTTAGATCAAGTTGTGTCAACCGTTGTAATAATCCTTCAATTACGACAGAAGGAGCATGTTCAGGTGCATTGAATGGCACTTCTTTTCCTGTAGGTTCATGTGCATTCCAGGCAGGTTTCTGTTTGCCTAAAAGCTTTGGAGGAGGCTGCATGGACAACGAGGGGGATTTGGCAGCGTGTGTTAGTAATGATAATTGTGCGTGGGTTAGTACGCCTTTCGGTCCGATGAGACATCCAAATGGTTCAGTAAGCAGACAAGACTTCTTACATTCTAATACACCATGGCTTGCAATAGGTTTAGATCTGCCAGTAGGCGGAAACAATAATGAATCACTCTATGTCTTGAATAGGACTGGTGCGGGATCTATTACTTTAATTATGGCAAACTTTAATGCGATAACTGAGCAGAGAAATGTCTCACGTTTAGTTTGCAACAAAACAATCGATATTATGAGATATAACTGGAGCTCTGGAGCATGTCAAGTTGGTACGTGTAATGCATATGCCACAGCATCATGCGCAGGTGCAACACTTCATTACGATTTAAATCTAACTACAAAGCAAATAGAAGCTTTATGGGAGGTGCCTATTGCAGATTTAGTGCTAGATTCGAGAGAGGGAAATACTACTGTAACAGACATTACAAACAGCACAACAGTCACTATTGATGGATCTTTACGTGAACAGATCAATGAAAGTGCAAGTGCTCTGGACGGAACTAATGCAACCAGAGTACGAACAAGCTTCGGCTTTTGCATGGATAAATTACAAAATACGATGTTTGGTGGTATGGAAGATAGTGCTCCGGCAATTATATCTTCAGATCCAACTGGAGGTGTCTCTGAGCCAACTGACGCCTTTTTAGACATTGCTAGTTTGGGAGTCAAAAAAACCGGAACTGCATTTATTTACGGAATAGTTGTAAGAAATATTGCAGGCTCCATAATGTGTAAGAATGTTCCTTTACGTAATGGTGGTTTTGGAACTGCAGCGAATGGTTCAAAATACTATCTTTATCTGGATACAGATGGGTCTTCCACAAGTGGATGTTCCCCAGAAAGTAGACCAAATCTAAAAGGTTTTGAGTATCAATTCAAGTATATCGCAGATGTGGCTAATAATCAGCTTACAGAATCATTGTTAAGTTTAAAATGTGTTAGTGGCTCATGGGTGGCAACAAGCATTCCCTTTAAAGTAGATAAGAATAAAGCGTGTAGTATTATAGGTGGACCTATTTTCGCAATAGATAAAGATACACTGACTGCAAAAAGTGATGTAAATAGCGGGGTGGGATGGAGAGCCTTTGCAGCTGCTACTAATGCTACAGGGAATGCATCTAATGTGTTCGACACGACTGGTCCAGGCAGAGGCGACTTTAAAGGGATTGATTTTAAAGCAGTGGATTGCACACGACCAGAAGATAAAGATGATTCACAGTGTTCGAAATTCAAGCAATTTGGTTTCTTCCCCGGAGAGTTTGGTCCGGCATGTACTGATAAGATAGATAACGATGGGGATGGACTTACTGATTGTGCTGACCCAGATTGTAAATTTGATAAGTTTTTCTGTCAGGGCTCCTTTGCTCCGCAGACAGATGATATTACTTCACCATCTTTAGTATGGACAAAGGTAAACGACAAAGTCACAACAAATTTGGGATTCTTCTTTGATACAGATGAGCCAAGCCAGGGAAAGGTGGACTTTTACATGAACGATTCACAGTGTTCCACTCTTAATAGAACATTGATCGACAAGGCCCTGGAAGATTCAGATTCTCTTAATGACTACAGAACACACCATATTGTTACTTTGGGTAGCTTAACAGCAAATACAACGTACTACTTCAAATACAATGTGTGTGACATTTCCAGTAACTGTGGCTTGAGCGCATGTACAAATATAACAACTCCAATACAATCATCCAATATAACTTTTAGAATTGCACTTCCTACAAACTGGACAATGGATATGCCTAGTATTAATCTAACTAATTTCAGTTCTCAATATGCATTAAAGGCATCCAGCGATTCATTATCCAATACCAATATAAGTATTAATGCTCCAGACGGAAAGAGTCTAATAACTTTTGTCGGAATAAGTATTTTTGAAAAACAAACGCTCAATCTGTCTGGTTTTGTTGTTGGATCAGATTTTATTGGGATCGATTCAAATCAATATCAAAGTCTCAAACAAAAAACCGGTGTTGAAAAAATTGTTGTGAGTATCCCCACAACAGGTAACATTATTCAACATTGTGATGATAGTGGTGAAAATTGTCAGGATGTAACAAGTAGCGTGCCATGTGTTTTTGGAAGTAATACCACTTGTACTATGACCGATGCCGTTGGTCTTGGATTCTCTTCTTATAAAGGCGGTTCAAGTGGTGGTACTAAAGGTGGTGGAGGTACAAGTGGTGGTGGCAGTGTGGGAGGAGGGGGAACAGGTGGTAAATCAACACCAACGCCAACAACAGCAACTGCGGAAAAAACATGGGTAACAGCAGATGCAGGAGCAGAACTTTCTATGACCCTTTCAAAGGAAGATATAGCAATCAAGAGGATACTGATTTCAGTTAAGAATACGCTGGCTTACTTTAAAATTCTTGTGAAAAGGTATACTGCCAAACCTGAGAAGGTGAATGCATTTGAAGGTACTGCTTATCAGTACCTTTCCATTAATAAGGAGAATGCAGAAGATACAGATATAGCCTCTGCAACAGTGCATTTTGTGATTAAGGACTCTTGGTTAAAAGATAATAAAGTTGGGCATGATGCTATAGCACTTTATCGATATAATGATAATACTTGGTCAAAATTAGCTACGCGTTACATGGGTTTGGTCAATAACTTCCATGATTATGAAGCAATGACTCCTGGATTTAGTTATTTTGTTATAGGCACGGAATCTATACGACTTCCAGAACAGAAAACCCCACCAAAAGAGGAACCTAAAACTACTCCAGAAACAACAGAAATAACAAAGACAACACCAGAGACGAACGAACAAAAACACGAGTCTCTAAAAAACATTGGTACTGCAGTAGCCGACAAAGGTATTTTCGGGTTACAGAACAATTACTTGTTGGGAGCTTTTTTTTCAGTGATTGTTATTGTCATAGCATATGTAATAAATAAGAGACGGAAATAACCGCCAGTTTTTTAAGCACAAATGAAATCATTCCGTTATGCGTATGCGTCTCCAGAAAATCATTAGCATGTCCGGCTTCTGCTCGAGAAGAAAGGCTGAAGATATTATTCGGGAAGGAAGGGTGACAGTTAATGGACAAAGAGTGTCTATTGGCGCAAGTGCAGAGCTGGAAAAGGATATTATCTGTGTAGATAGAAAACGCATTACCTTCTCAGCAAAGAAATACTATGCCTTCTCAAAGCCACGTGGTTATTTGAGTTCGCTTGTCCCTCACTTCGGGAAAAAACCGATTAGTATATTCTTTCCTAATGAGTATCTCTTTCCTGTAGGCAGATTGGATTTCATTACAGAGGGATTGATGCTGCTGACGAATGATGGTGATTTCGCAAATAAAGTAATGCATCCGCGCTATGAAGTAGAGAAAGAATATCAAGTAACCGTAGACAAACCTCTTACGCAAGATGTCCTGGAAAAGATAACGGGGGGTATTGTTATTGAAGGAAGAAAAGTTAGCGCAAAAGTAAAACCCCAAACAAAAACCATTATCGCTATCGTACTCCACGAAGGCAGGAAACATATTGTTAAAAAATTGTTTGTGTCTCTGGGTTATCGAGTGCTTCGCTTAGTGCGCGTGCGTATTAACGGCGTTCTGCTAAGAAACCTCTCTCCAGGAAAGTATCGTCTGCTCACAACGGAGGAAAAGGAATCATGCTTGAAACCATCGTTAAGGAAGGGATAGTCATCCCAATAGGAAATCACACCGGGAAAACAATTGTCCTCGCAAGTGACCATCGCGGGTTTGGACTGAAACAACTCTTATTGAAATATGTAACTGAGTTACATTTTACATCTATTGATGTAGGAACGTGCAGTGAGGAACGATGTGACTATCCTGATTATGCCGCTCTTCTGGGAAAATATATCTCTGAACATCCCTTTGACCATGTTGGGATTGCCATTTGCAGAAGCGGTAATGGGGTGGGAATTGTTACAGGAAAATTTACAGGAGTATATGCTGTGCACTGCCATACATCACATCCAGATGCATTCTTTGCGCGAAAACATAATAACAGTAATGTGCTTCTTCTCGGAGCATTGGGTCTTAGTGGCGAAGCCGCGAAATCCATTGTTAATGTATGGCTTCGCACACCATTCTATGGAGGACCACAGGATGAGGTTTATCTTAATAGGTATGTGAAGACAGTGAAGATTGAGAAGGAGATTATGGCAAAATCTCTATAATGATAATCTCAATCCCTCTCTAATAATTCATACATTAGTGTTTTCCCTGTAACAGTAATGATAGCTGCATTACACGCATATCCAGTTCGTGTCTTGTGTCGTAATACGGCGCCCGGAGTCACCAGTAACGATGGAGAGAATTGCTTTTGAGGAACTGGCTCATAGGTTTCAGTGCATCCGTTTGTTGCAGAATGTAAATGTCCTGAGAAACTGAACTTGACATTGCACTTTTTCATGAGATGAGCTAACTGCTGACTGCCCTCATTCTTCTCACCAAGAGTATAATCAACCCCATACTTTCCTTTGCATAGTGGGGGCTGGTGTGTAACGAGAACAACGGGGTCATTGTCTGAGAAGCTGCAAAGTAATTTCTCCAATTCATCATATTTCCTTTCATCAGCTACATAATCAGAATATTTGTAATGCGGTCCTTCTCCATAAGGGTTACTAACAAAATTAATGCCAGCGGCATCAACTCTTCTGTATCTCAGTAAATCAATGATGTTAGGATATTCTCTGCCAAGTTTTCTTATTGTATTGGTGTAATACCTATGCACATCATGGTTTCCCGGGAGTACATAAACAGGCAGGTTTGTTTCACCCAATACGCGGAGCACATGTTCTCCATCATCAGTAACATACCAGCGAAACATATCGGCAATGTCTCCTGTTAAGATAACGCCATCCACCTTTCGCTTAATGAATTCTTTGGTGAAATACTGCACATCAGCAACATCTCCGTGAGTATCTGTCAACAAACCGAAACTTTGTTCGGGAATCTTTATTTCCTCTATCAGCGCTGATTCCTGTATCCTAAAGCGGCGTTGCCCTATTGTTATTGTTGTAATCTTGTTTCTCGTGCGTTCATTTTCTTCCTCTTTTCTTGCTTCCTCTTTGCTTGTATACAGCCACGCGCCTCTCAAACAACCAAGGAGTATTAGATAGATTCCCAGTTTAATAGCATTGCGCATAGCACAATACATGGTGGGAAATCTTTATAAACAATTGCCCTTTCCCAAACAGATTCCCGACGTACTACAGCTGGCCATGACCACTATTGTAGGAGGGTGAAAATGGAAAAAGCAGAAATTGTAAAAGCACTTCAAGAACTTAAAGGCAAGACACCTAAACGTAAATTCTCGCAGAGCGTTGAGCTTATCGTCACAATCAAAGGGATTGACCTCAAGAAAACCGAAAATCAGCAGGAATTCTTCGCAATTCTTCCTTATTCACGCGGTAAGAAAGTTAGTGTATGCGCCCTCATTGGCCCTGAGCTTAAGGATGAAGCGACAAAAAACTGCGATAAGGTTATTATAGTAGATGAGTTCCAGAAATATGCCAATAAAAAAGAAGCGAAGAAACTTGCAAAAGCGTATGATTTCTTCATTGCTCAGGGGGAAATAATGGCAAAAGTTGCAGCTGGTTTTGGTAAATCGCTTGGGCCAAGGGGCAAGATGCCGAATCCGAAAGCGGATTGCATCGTCACTGCCAAGACACCATTAAAACCTCTTTATGAGAAGCTGCAAAAGACAATAAAGATATCGCTCAAGAAAGCTCCTCTTATTCAGGCGATGGTGGGCACAGAGGCCACACCAGATAACCACATTGTAGAGAATATCACAACATCGTATAATCAAATAGTCCGTTCATTGCCACAGGAAGAAAACAATATCCGCTCGGTCATGGTAAAAATGACTATGGGACCTATTGTTAAACTCAGGTGAAGATTATGTCGCACGTTGCAAAT
>JAHFLT010000010.1 GCA_023264635.1 Candidatus Woesearchaeota archaeon
TCCCCATACCAACGTGCTTTAGCACCCTCTTTTTCATGTCCTTGCTATAACCCATGGTGTATCCTCCGGATACACACCCTGCAACAAGCACCACTGTAACATAATTACGGTTTAGAACACCAAGAACTATCATCACAATATTTTTAAACAGGATGCGTTTTCCCCTTTAGGATGACATACCAAAAGAAAACCACAAAAGGATACCTCCTTGAAATGGGCCTTTATGCAACGGGAGGAGCAGTGGCATCAATTGTACTACCACTTAGTGCTTTTACGTGTGCATTGGGGGGAGCTGGTGTTTATCTTTATCGCACGCATCAAACAATTAATAATTTAGTAAATGGAACTGCCTCTGGTGCTTGGGGACTTGTCAGCCGTCTTGTCCCTGGCAGCAAAACCAGCCCTGCAGAAACAGTAAGCGAATATAACCGGATAACGGAACGTCTAAAGGATGATATTCTTCGCTTGGAAGCAGCTCACCAACTTGATCAGAAGGAAACACTAGATAAAAGAGTCATGGATGTAGATGAAGAGTTAGAGAAACTAAAAAAAGAACTGGGTGAGAAAAGAAACATTTAGTCAAACAATTTTCTATATATCCCATACCCCTCTTTCTCTAAATCATTCTTAGGGATGAAACGAAACGCTGCAGAGTTCATGCAATACCTTTTTCCTGTGGGAAGTGGTCCATCATCAAAAACATGACCGAGATGAGAATCTGCATGTTTGCTTTTCACTTCAGTGCGCGTCGTGAAAAATCCACTATCCTCTTTTTCTACAATATTCTCTGACTCTAATGGTTTGGTAAAACTTGGCCATCCTGTACCAGAATCAAATTTATCTTTTGAACTGAACAAAGGCTCTCCGGATACAACATCAACATAAATCCCCTCTTTATAATTGTCCCAATACTCATTCTCAAATGGCTTTTCTGTTGCTCCTTTTTGTGTAACGTCATATTGCTGAGATGTTAATTTCTTCCGCAATTCGGGATCAGGGAGATTCTTCCATTTTTTTTCTAAGAATTGGTCTCTGCCAGATCGAGAACGATAAAATTTATAGCGGAGAGGATTCTTTTTGTAATAGTCTTGATGATATTCCTCTGCAGGATAAAATATACTTGCCTTTCTAATTTTTGTCACAATGGGCTTGTCAAATAATTTTTGTATTTCCTTCTTGGATCTTTCTGCACTCTTATGTTGTATTTCATCATGGTAGAAAATAGCGGTTGTGTATTGTTGGCCGCGGTCAACAAACTGGCCTTTAGCATCTGCAGGATCAACTTGTTTCCAAAAAACATCCAAAATTTGTTCATAAGTAATTTCTCTTGGATCATAATATACTTGAATAGCTTCTACATGGCCAGTAGTGCCTGCAGAAACCTCTTCATACGCCGGATTTTCTTTTTCCCCACCCGTATACCCTGAAATGACTGCTTTCACTCCCCGCAGTTTTTCAAATGGAGGTTCCATGCACCAGAAACAACCACCTGCAAATGTAGCAATGGCAAAATTCTTGTCTTGAGGCGTTGCTGATTTTTTGTAGGGAAGGTTGCACCCGACAAAAAAAAAGACAAACACGATAAGGAGTTGTTTCATTGACTTAGGAGATAAGGCATTCTTCATCTTAATTAAACCAACACTCTGTTGGACATAATCCTCATAAGTGTCCCATAACTTATATTGCTTTCGACAAAGGATTAAATACATCCTTCCCTCATTTATTATTATGTGGCTGAATACCCTCTCCGGTAGTCATACATTACTGCAATGGAGAACTCAGTACGTGAGTAATACTCCGATTTCCCATATCTTTCTCCCGCACTTTCTTGTACAAAAGAGATATGCTTCCCTAAAAACAGCATTGCTGAATGAGTCATTTTACCCGAAATCTTCTGACCTTTTCGATTTATCCCAGACAAGTGATCTGCGGACTGCGAAGCAACCATTGTTACGTGATTTTCAGCGGTTTCTTTCTTCTTCAGAAATGCACGAGCTTATCAGCGCTGTCACTGATATAAAAACAAGGGGACAAGTCGATGCCTTTGGGTCATTATATACTGACACTGATTACCTTCTTCCTCATGATGACCGCCTGGAATCCAGAAAAGTGGCATTTGTTTTTTATCTTTCGACGCTTACAAGGAGTGATGGTGGAGAACTGGCATTTTTTGAAACAGACAGGAAGCATAATCCAACAAAGGAAATCAAGCTTTATCGCCCCAAAGAAAATGCACTGCTCCTTTTCACTGTAAGCAAACGGTCATGGCATTGCGTGAGGGAAATACGAAAACCAGTCAAACGCTATGCAATCGGTGGATGGTTCCATGGATAGTTTTGTCAATTCTCTCTATCTGGAAAGAAAAACTATTGCTTGTATCAAGCAGCAACTTATATCACCTAAAAGCATTCAATTATACCATTTCCTGCAGCAGCCGATTTTTCGTTTCCTGCACAGTTCATTGCAGAAATGCAGCTGGCATCATGAGCATGCTGCCCACATCCACTCTTTCTCCACACCATCAACTATCCCCCTTCCAATAAAAACACTTCTTACCGTGTTGGATTCTGATGAATGGGCGATGTGGCTTTTATTGGCAACAGGAAAAGAAGTGAAACTAAAGAAGCAACGTCTGCAATTATTCGGCACGGGGGATTATACACTGCAACATGATATACAAGAGCGAGGAATCCACTGTATGATTGCGTTGACAAGCATTTGGGGGACAAATTGGGGAGGATACACCTCGCTGGTAAAAGAGGGGAAGGAAATTGTTCGCATCAACCCAATTCCTAATTCCCTTACCCTGTTTGAACAGAAAAAAGGAATGGCATCATTTGTGAAATACATCAACCACCGCGCAGGAAACAAAAAACATATCGTTATTCATGCACTCTATGCATGAAGCTGTTCAAGCACTTTTTTAACATCGTTTGTAGGCAATAAACATGCGCCCTCATGGCAGACATAAGCCATGTTTCCATCTTTCTTGTCTTTTATCAAAGATGTGATGGGGATTAATGCCGGATCTGTGTAGAGTATTATCATCTTTGGAATAAAGTGTCTTCTTAACTCCCGGATTATTTCTTTATTTGCGGTCACAACCACGTACGAAGGGTCAGCCAGAAAATCTATTGCTATCATGAAGAAAGCATATGCAGAAGGTCCATTGCTTAGGGGAAATGCTTGCCCCAGCATCCTTGCATGGTCTTCGTATGTCCTATCTCCTGTTATCCGATTAAGTCTAAGTAGATTAAACATTGTGACTGCATTACCCGATGGAAGAGCGCTATCATACCATTCTTTTCTTCTCTGCAGAACCACTTCACTATCCTCTGCAGTGATATAGAAACCACCATTCTGCCTATCCAGAAAATGGGTGAGTACCTCTTTGTTCAGCTTCAAAGCTGTCTGCAGATAATGAACGTCGAATGTCGCCTCGTATAATTCAAGCAGCCCCCAGATAAAAAAAGCATAGTCATCAAGAAATCCCATGATTCCATCATTGTGCTGCAGTTTGCCATCTTTACACCTTGTAAGGATAAGAGCTGCTGCATGCTTTGCAGCATCGATATATTTTGATTCACCAAACACTGCTCCAGCTTTTGCAAGCGCAGCGATCATCAAGCCATTCCAATCTGTTAGTACTTGGTCATCTTTCAGCGGACGTGCTCTCTTCTCACGTGCCGCAAACAATTTTTGGCGTGCTGCGGACCAAAGTACTTGTTCCCTTTCCGTGAGTTGTTTACTGATATGGAGGATGTTTTCTTTTTCATCTTCAATGGAGAATATGCTGCACAGAGTTTCACCATCTTTCCCGAGAATATTTTTTATCTCTTCCCTTCCCCACACATAAAATTTCCCTTCAACACCTTCTGAATCTGCATCCTCTGCTGCATAAAAACCGCCTTCTTCCGAGACCATGTCACGCAAAACATAAGCGAGAATCTCTTTTGCTGTTTGTTTGTATTCTTTCTTTTTTGTTACTTGATATGCCTCAGTATATGCGAGTGCAAGCATTGCCTGATCATAGAGCATCTTCTCAAAATGGGGAATGTGCCATTGTGCATCTGTTGAGTATCTGTGGAATCCGAATCCGATATGGTCATAAATGCCACCAAAGCGCATTGCCAAGAGAGTTTTTTCAACCATATCCAATGCTCTACTGTCTTTCGTGCGTTTCCAATACCTGAGAAGGAAAAGAAGAATATGAGCTGTGGGGAATTTTGGTTCAGTGTCAAAGCCGCCATGCTCTGCATCAAAACGTTGACTCAGTTCTGCATATGCACGGTCAATAATTTTCGGATCGAGCTCTCCATGCTCACTATTTTCTTGCAGTGAAGCAAGGATGCCTTCAGCAGAGACTTCTAGTTCTTTTCTCCGTGTTTTCCACAGCTGCTTAATGCGCGAAGCAAGCTCTATAATTCCAACCTGCCCGTACTTCACGTGTTTTGGCAGATAAGTCGCTGCGAAGAATGGTTTCTTCTCCGGAGTCATAATAATGGTAAGTGGCCAGCCACCGCTTCCAGTGAGCAGTTGGCACACGCCCATATACGTCGCATCTATATCTGGCCTTTCCTGCCGGTCTACTTTAATGCACACAAATGCGTCGTTCAACAGTGCTGCAACTTCATCATCGCTGAAAGATTCCTCCTCCATGACATGACACCAGTGACATGCTGCATAACCGATAGAGAGAAAAATAGGTTTACCCTCTTGTTTTGCTTTTTCGAATGCTTCCTCTCCCCAAGGACACCAGTCTACTGGGTTGTATGAGTGTTGTAGAAGGTAAGGACTTTTTTCTTTACCGAGTCTGTTTTGTTTCATTTTACTGTAAAAAACTTTACTGTGTCAACTACTATTTCTTTTCTACTATTTCTTTTTCTATTGTGATTGCAGATAGAGTAATGTATATAAACCCGCGCAGTGTGTTCGCGACGGGTGATGGCTATGGCATACGAAGTCAAGGATATCAGCCTCTCTGAGCAGGGAGAAAAGAATATTGCCTGGGCAGAGATGGAAATGAAGGCACTGCTCAATGTAAGAGAGAGATTCGCAAAGGAAAAACCGCTGCAGGGAATACGTATTGGTATGGCACTGCACGTCACAAAAGAAACAGCTGTGCTTATCAGAACGCTTATTGCAGGGGGTGCTGAGGTGGCTATCACTGGTTGTAATCCATTGAGCACTCAAGATGATGTTGCAGCTGCTCTGGCAAAGTCCGGCGTGTGGGTTTATGCATACAAAGGAGAGACAAAAGAAGATTACTACCGTTACCTCAATTCTGTGCTTGATTTCCAGCCACATATTACTATTGATGATGGGTGTGATCTGGTGACAGAGATTCACACAAAAAGAAAAGATTTGCTGGAGGGGATCATCGGGGGATGTGAGGAAACAACGACAGGAGTTATACGATTGCGTGCGATGGAAAAAGATAACGTGTTGGCATACCCCCTCATTGCTGTTAATGACAACAAAACAAAACATCTCGTTGATAATTATTATGGGACTGGACAAAGTACGATCGACGGAATACTGCGCGCAACAAATATCCTCTTTGCGGGTAAGAATGTTGTGGTGGCTGGCTATGGCTCTTGCGGCAAAGGCATTGCGCTCAGAGCAATGGGTTTGGGTGCACATGTCATTGTGACAGAAGTAGATGCCTTCCGTGCCATGCAGGCAACGCTTGATGGTTATCGTGTGATGCAGATGAGAGATGCTGCAAAAGAAGGTAATGTGTTTATTACTGTTACAGGAAATAAAGATGTGATAACTCTGGATCACATAAATACTATGAAAGATGGAACTGTGCTTGTTAATTCAGGACATTTTGACGTGGAGATTGATCTCGCCGGACTGCAGAAGTTGGCTGAGAAGAGAAAGATACGGCCATTTTTGGATGAATATCAGCTGTCCAATGGCAATCGTATTTATGTCGGTGGTGAAGGAAGACTCATCAATCTGGCTGCTGCGGAAGGACATCCCAGCGCAGTGATGTCCACCTCTTTCTGCGGGCAGGCACTTGCATGTGAGTATCTTGTAAAGAATAAAGGGAAGCTGCCGGTGAAAGTGATTACATTGCCTGAAGAGCTGGACAATGAGATTGCTTGCCTTCAATTGGCTGCAATGGGTGTAAGAAAAGATGCACTTACAGAGGAACAGAAAAAATACCTCGAAAGCTGGCAGGAAGGGACATAGAATAGCTTGTCTTTTTACCTTTTCTCTAGCGTCCAGCTAACAGGAAGATATGCTCCCCGTTTCAGAACTGGGTCACATACAAGATTGTTGACCAGCGCTTTTTTGTTTTCATAGTCTAAATCAACAGGGTTATCAAAATCATTAGGATAAAGATAAGAATTGAGAATGTATTGATCCAAAAAATCATGTTTGTATGTGCGCCATTTTTTGCTTGTGTAGGCAACAGCTTCCTCGAATGAAACCTTTCCATTTTTGTCCGTGTCAGCAGCTCTGGTAGTGAATGCACTGAAGAAGTCTGCATTGCTACAATAATTTCTGTCACTCCAGGAGAGGTGAGTCCTGTTGGTTGCAGAGACTTGTGCTGCATACCGTGCAACTGACCGATCTAACAGTGTTTCAGAGTTACATGCTGAATAAAACGCAGCTGTTTTTGCTTTTGTTGTGTTGATTAACATACTAAGCTGCAAACCGCTTATATTCTCCCCATAATCAGGATAGAGCACTCCATCATCTCCTCCGTGACTCAAAATAGAGAGAATAACTTCGTCACCTCTATTCAAGTTCTTTGTTTTTTCCCTAAATGCCTGTTCCAGCTTTTCATACGTCCCTTCCAAGAGAGGCATTTCATCAATCTCTCCTTTAAGCGCAATAGAATTATCCTGTTTATCTGGATTTTTGTCGTTATAGAGGATGGTGATATACTCTTTTGGAACTCCTAACTCCCTTATTGCTTGATAAGTTCCTGCTGCATTTCTCCAGGTAGACTTTTTGTCAATAGGGTCTTTGGCAGTTGTATCTCGGAAAGAAGAGAAAATAAAGGCAACTCTTTTGGGCGGGTCAGCGCATGCTTGTGTCGATAACAATAAAAGTAACGTCACAATACCTGTTTTTTTCATAGACAACCCTCTTCGGTGATTTTGGTCTATTCACGATGCAAGTCGCTGCTTTTATAGGTATTGTATATGTCTTATAGAGTAGGTCTTATAGAGATTAGGTAATTTTAGCAAAAGAAATTTGGCCTCTTTTGAATCACTTTTTGGTGTACTTGTTTGCTACATGCGTTCTCAATTGCTGGACACTATTTTCCGTGTCATTTCCACGGCGTAGCTGAACGAGGAGAGTAGTTAATTTCTTATCTACAACTGCTCCCTCACCGGGCAGATAATCCATTACGTGAAACCTTGGGTCATGGCCAGGAGTTTTGTACCATTCATTATCCTTCAAGGGTTCGAGATATAATGCTTCGGGATAGGACTCACACCCAGCACAATCAGGGATTCTTCCGTCATTAATGAAGACGCCACCTAATGCACGCATGTCAAAAGTTCCCTGTCCAAAGTTAACAAACAGGCCACCTCTTGCATACCAGCCAAGTAATGCTCCTCTCGTGTAATTGATTATGCATCCATTATTTACCTCATCAACATTGATGATACTCTCAGTATGTCTAAGCTCAAGAATGCCTCTCTCAAGACGATATCCGTAACCAGAGCCACATTCATCCCTCGTAATTATTACGCGTTTTGCCACTTCTGCATTGAGTAATGCTGTGTAAAAAATCCCCTGGTATTTCGGTGGGCATGCAGGAAAGTCTGCATCAGTAACGGTGGAAAAAGCATTGGAGTATGGGGCAAGCATAGAGACAGTCTCTTCCAGTACTTGTTTGTACTCAATTTCTCTGTTTTCAACATAATGTACCCATTGGGCATAGACTTCAGCAACTGGATTACTGCGCAGAGATGTTTTCTCATCTGGCTTTCCAACTCCCCCATAAAATTTAGTAAGGTTCATATTGTTTGCAACGCTCTTCAATTCTTTTTACCAGTTCAATAGAATTTTCTGTTGCCGTTGCCTCTTTGAGCTTCTTGCAGAGCAGCGTAAGTGACGTATCATTGACAATGAGGACGTTCTTCTTTGCTTTGTGTGAATGAGCGAACCATTCTGTCTCTAATCCATGGCCCCGATAGATTTCCCACCGGTGCTGTCGCGAGAGATAATCGATGTACAGTGCAGTAGGCTTAGAATGACAAGCAGTGCAACCATACGATGTCCCATAGTTGATAAAGGTTCCAGCCTCAGCAGCTGCGCCCAGATAACCAGCACCAAGATTAATGAATAATCCTCCTTCTGCATGCCAACCTACCATCACATGAGTGCGTTTACGATTGATTATACAACCACCTTTGGCGGAATTCCCATAATCACCAAATACATTGCTATCTGGAGCTTTTACTTCCAGGATTCCTTTCTCTAATTGGAAGCCGTACCAGACGTTATCTAGACCTGGCTGCGTGATTGTGACGTATTTTACCAATTCCGTATTGAGCAATGCAGTATAGAAAATACCCATATACTTATGCGTGAATGGAAACTCATTGTCTATTAAGTGGCTGATTGCTTTTTGATGGGATCTCAGTTGAGACTGTCTCAGAAACGTTACTGCCTCTTCCAACAATATTAGAAGGTTACGATGCTGGTCTGCTTCAGCACTCCACTCTCTGAAGGCAGTAACAATATTGCAAAGGGGATTGGTTACACCAATTGTTGTTTTCTCATCTGGCTTCCCTATCCCACCATAGGATTCAATTCCCATTTTAAGTCTCTTTAATCTCCCCTAAAACATCCTCAATCGTCTTTCTCCGTTTCACAGAAGGATGAAAATAAAACATTGACCGGCTACTATGTTCACCCACAACGTAGATAAGAGGCTTTCCAAAAGTAAGATGCGATGCTATTGCTGTTCCTAACTCGACATACATTCCCGTTCCGGCGTCATCGCTAAGCAGAACAAAAATATCACTTTCTCTAACTCCATCAATATCTGCAAGTGAATACTCACGACTTTCTCTTTCATGATGGTCGTATGGTTTTATCGGCAGATGAACTGTCCAATCACTAGTGATGGTATGACCATAAACAGCTAGCAGTTGATGTATCTCACGGACTTTTTCTTTTTCGTCAAACCGTGCAGCAATATACCACTTCATAAATGTACCATTTTATTGTTTTTTTTTGCAATGTCTATTTTAATATGCAGGTCCTGTAGTTGTTTCTCAGAAACATCACCTGGAGAGCTGTCCATGGGGTTCTCTGCTGCTTTGTTCTTCGGGAAAGCAATACATTCACGGATATCCTGTAACCCATTCATTAATGCAACTAGCCTGTCAAAACCCAGTGCAATCCCGCCATGAGGAGGTGCGCCATACTTGAATGCATTCAGCAAGAAATCAAACTTCTTTGCAGCTTCTTCATATGTGATGCCAACGACTGCGAGAGTTCTTTCCTGAACATCTTTCCTGTGAATCCTGATACTGCCACCGCCAAGCTCTGTGCCATTCATTACAATATCATACTGACGTGCATGCACTCTGCCCGGCTCGGTTTCAAGATAAATCATGTCTGTCTCTTTTGGCATGGTGAAAAGATGATGCATGGCAATCCATTTCTCCTCATCTTCACTCCATTCAAATAGCGGAAAGTCAGTCACCCAACAAAATGCGAACTCATCCTCATTGATGAGATTAAGCTTCTTGCCGAGCACAAGGCGTACTTGCCCCAACGCAGTCAATGCACGTGTAAATGTATCAGCAGAAAACAATAACAAGTCACCTTCATGCGCTTTACACGTTATGCAGAGTTGTTGCTGGATGTCTGGTTTGAAGTATTTCGCTATTGAGCTCTCCAACACAAGACCTTTTGCAACTTTTGCCCATGCCAAACCGGGTAAATGGTACTCTTTTGCAACTGCTTCCAATTGCTCAATTTCTGTCCTGCTGAACTTGCCACAGCCTTTCGCATTTAGGCAGAAGATGACTCCTTTTTTATCCAAGACGCTCTTGAATATACCAAAGTCGCTGTGCGCCACAATTGAGCTAACATCAGTTAGTTCCAAGCCGAAACGTACATCTGGTTTATCTGAACCATAGCGACGCATTGCTTCATCGTACGGTAGCTTTGCAAATGGCGTTTTAATGTTTTTCTTAAGCACTGTTTTGAAAATATGCTTGAGTAAACCTTCGACTAAGAGATAGATATCACTCTCATCAACAAAAGACATCTCCATGTCCACTTGTGTAAATTCTGGCTGCCTGTCTGCACGCAAATCCTCATCACGCAAGCAACGTGCAAGTTGGAAGTATCTGTCACAACCAGCTACCATGAGAAGCTGCTTGAACAACTGCGGACTTTCAGGCAATGCATAGAATTTACCAGGATGCCTTCTTGCAGGGACAAGGAAATTACGTGCTCCACCAGGAGTATAACGCATCAGCAGAGGCGTTTCTATCTCCAGAAAGTCCTGGCCAGACAAATAGGAGCGCACTGCCTGCATTGCTTCATGACGCATCTTTAGGTAATGTTGCATTAAGGGTCTTCGCAAATCAAGATAACGATACGCCAAACGCATCTCTTCTGCTGCTTGCTGCCTGTCTTCTATTTCGAAAGGGGGTGTTTCTGCAATGTTGAGAATAGTCAAGGCATCAACCAATATTTCAATCTCCCCTGTAGGCATCTTTGGATTCTCCATTCCAGGCTTTCTGTTTCTTGCATGACCTGTAATGTGAAGAACCCACTCCCTTCCTATATGTTCTGCTTTCTGATGCACTTCTTTCTTGTGGGAAGGGTCAAAGACAACTTGGGTAAGTCCGTAGCGGTCTCTGAGATCAATAAAGATGACGCCGCCGTGATCCCTTCGTGATTGAACCCAGCCAGAGAGAGTTACTTCTTTGCCGATATTCTTCTTTGTCAGTTCACCGCACGTCTGTGTCCTAAGCATAAAGCAAGGGAGATGAAGGAAGGCGTATATAAAAGTAGTGGGTTATCGAGCTGTGGAAAATCTTAGGTAAAAAGAAGAAGAAAAAAGGGGCAAGGAAGAAGGAAAAATAGGCAAGACACAACCTCATGACAAAGACATTTTGTTGTGCTTTAGAGAAAAACTCTCTGATAATTTGCAAAAATGATGTTCTCCATCTCCTCTTTTGTCACGCTCTTTATTTTGGCAATGATCGGAACAGATCTTGCTATGTTTGCTGGTTCATTGGGAACATTCTTTTCAGGTCCTAAATACGGAGCATCAGTCTCAGTCAGCAACTGCTTCAGAGGGAGCATCTCAACAAGCTTCTGAAAATGATTATCACGTAGGATGTTAGTTGGGATCGAGAACCAATATCCGGCATCAATTGCTTTTGCAGCAATTTTCATGTTTCCTCCAAAGCAATGCAAAACCACCTTTTTCAGTTTTGATGACCGCAACAAATCAACTGTGTCAACCTCAGCTTTACGTGAATGGACAATGATGGGTTTTTTGATTTTCTCAGCAAATGCCATCACTTTCTCAAAGTTCTCTCTTTCTTTTTTTTGTTGCGCAACATCTGTGATCCAATGATAATCAACACCTACTTCCCCAAGAGCAATAATGGTATCTTTATTTTTCCTGATAAAATCAAATTCCTCGTCAATCTGTTCATCTGTCATCTGTAACGCGTCAGTTGGATAAAGGCCGAGAGCGGCTTTGACTACTGGATACTTTTTAGTGAGGTCAAGAGTAATTCTGTTGGTCTTGGAATTGGTTCCGTTAGAGATTATGACACCAACGCCTGCTTCTTTTGCACGCTGGAGGATAGTATCAATGTCTTCCAAGGCATCGAGATGAGTATGAACATCTATGAGCATATTCTCACCATATGTGATGATGTTATAAAACTTTTTAAACCGGTCAAGAACCACTACCTCATGCGTTTTATCGTTGTGCACATGGAGCAGCGCCTGTACAAGTGGGCGTTGTTGGAATATGAGCATCTCAGCGAACTTGTGGGAAAGGAAAAGTTATTGTTTACTAATCTGACGAAAACACAAGCGACAGCTCTTTCTGCGTATGGCAAAACAACAACGCAACCAATAGAGAAAATACTGCTCTCAAAACCATGTCTCCTGGATCCAAATGCGGATAAAACATTGACACCAGAAGATGCAAAACAGTTTTCTGATTTTGTCTTTGGTGGCATTCTCGGAGATTATCCTCCGCAGAAAAGAACATTGGAACTGGCAAAACTGCTGCCCAGTGCTCCAAGAAGGAATCTGGGTCGTGCACAGATGTCCACAGACACTGCTGTCTTCGCGACGAAGAGGATATGTGATGGTATCCCCCTTGAGAAGTTGATATTTCAAGACAATTTTGTTATTTTTATGGCAGACAAGATGGAGATGATCCTGCCGTACCGGTATCTTATTGACGGGGGAAAAGTAGTCTTCTCAGCTAAGCTCATGAACTATCTAAAAAAGAAAAAAGGATTTTAGTGGCAGTGGTGTTTGAGTCTTGGTTACTACCTTACTCAATCTTTGGTTTATACAATCTCATCAGCAGCGAATTACTTATCACTGATATTGAGCTGGCTGCCATTGTGCCAGCAGCGATCATTGGATTTAACAGGAACCCTGTAAATGGATACAGTGCACCCATCGCAACAGGGATGGCGAGCACATTATAGATAAATGCAAGAAACAAGTTCTGCTTGATTTTACGGATGGTATATTTGCTCAAATCAATTGCTGTTACAACATCACGAAGGTCATCTTTCACCAAAATTATGTCACCGGTCTCCAAAGCAACGTCAGTTCCCGAACCAATGGCGATGCCGATATCCGCTTGCGCAAGTGCAGGAGCGTCATTGATGCCGTCACCAACCATTGCAACAACTTTTCTACCATTCTGCAGTCGCTTGATCTCTGCTGCTTTATCTCCCGGAAGAACATTCGCCAGCACTTCTTGAATTCCGACCTGTGCAGCTATCGCTTTCCCTGTTTGCTCATTATCCCCCGTAAGCAGCATGACTTTTTTGCCCATTGCTTGCAATGCAGCAACAGCATCCTTTGCAAACGGCTTGAGCGTGTCAGCGATGGCAATAAGCCCTATTAATTTTTTATCAACTGCAATAAGCACAACGGTCTTGCCTTGCCTTTCTAATAAGCCAAGCTGTGACTCATCTGCTTTTATTTTCGCATGGTTATATATCAGTTGACGGTTGCCAATCATGATTATCTTGTTACGCACAGTGGCAATAATCCCATGTCCAGGTACTGCCTTGAAATTTTTAGGAGAGACGAGTTTACTGTTCTTTGCAGCAGCAACAACCGCCTTTGCCAGAGGATGCTCAGAACCCTGCTCAGCGCTTGCTGCATAAAAAAGCACATCCTTCTCTGTGCCATTTAATGTAACAACATCCGTCACTGTTGGCTCCCCTTTAGTGAGGGTTCCGGTTTTATCAAAGACAACAGTATCTATCTTGTGCGCAGTCTCAAGAGCCTCACCTCCTTTGATTAAGACACCATGTTCAGCTCCCTTGCCAGTGCCTACCATAATAGCCGTAGGTGTAGCTACACCAAGTGCGCATGGACAGGCAATGATAAGTGTGGCTATGAGAATACTTAATGAGAAGACAAAAGAGTAGCCTGCAAAGAGCCAGAGAGAAAATGCAAGAAAAGACAATACAATTACAGTCGGTACAAAATAGGAAGAGACAACATCCGCCATTCTCTGAATCGGCGCTTTGCTTCCCTGCGCTTCCTCGACAAGCCTGATGATGGCAGCCAATGTTGTGTCTTTGCCAACCTTGGTAGCTTTTATTTTGAGCAATCCTTCTTTGTTCACCGTGGCACTCATAACATTGTCTCCTTTCTGTTTGGTGATGGGGATTGATTCTCCCGTTAATGCGCTCTGATCAACAGCTGAAGCCCCCTCCACTACAATACCATCCACGGAGATTTTTTCTCCGGGTTTCACAAGGAAAATGTCTCCAACAACAAGTTCTTCAACAGGAATGTCCATTGTCTTGCCTTTTCGTATCACATGCGCAGTCTTTGCTGCCAGACCCATGAGACGTTTGATTGCTTCAGAGGTCTTACCTCGTGCAAGCGCCTCAAGCCACCGTCCAAGGATAATGAGAGTCACTATCACTGCAGCAGTATCATAATAGACATGTGCCTCAACACCATACTGTGCCAAAGAAGTGCCAAAGAATGTTGCGACAACACTAAATCCATATGCAGCTAAAGTTCCCACTGAGATGAGCGTGTTCATGTCTGTTGTTTTGTTCTTTAGCGCAGACCATGCACCCAGGTGGAATGGAAGCCCAACCCATAGTTCAACAGGTGTGGCGAAAAGGAACTGCACATAATTGTTCGCCAAAAAAGCCGGAATCGGAAGGAAATCAGATAGGCTGAGCAAGAACACAGGTAATGTTAACAAAACGCTCGCAAAAAAACGGAAGCGATACTGCCTTATCTCTTCTTCCCGCGCCTGTTTTTCCTTGTCGAGAGCACCTTCTTCACCAACTTTATAGCCGATTGCCTCTATCGCTTTTTTCAGTACGTCTGCTGAAACCGTGGTGCTATCATACTTGACAACTGTAAGCTGGTTGCCAAATGACACGTCTGCTGAACGCACCCCGCTTTGTTTTTCCAGCGTGTTTTTAATGAGCTCCGAGCAGTGAGTGCTCTGCATACCAATGATCTTGAATTGGACGATATCGGCAACTACCTTATAGCCGGTCTTTTCAATCGCATTATGCACGCCAAGCTCATTCATGGTAGTTTCATCAAATTCAACAATGGCCTTGCGATTTGCGAAATTAACTGCGGCTTTCAGAATGCCTTTCTGCATTGTCAACCCTTTCTCTATATTCGCGGCACAGCTAGCGCAATGCATTCCCTCTATATCCAGAATTATTCTTTTCATCGTGCTCACAGTGTCAGAATCTGGGTAAGCGCTTCTTTAACTATTTTTCTCCCGAAAGTGATAGAGAGAAGATGTTTGTTCAACAAAATATCTTGTATTGTCAGGATATTGTTCCGCATAAAAAAAGAAATGACATGACGGGGAAGCTGAAGTATTGTTGTAGGAAATGCATGTTTATGTTCAATCATGTGCGTAAGTGAAAAGGTACTCTTGTAGCGCCAGCCAGAGAGCATGATATTTTTCGCGGCAGCATAATGACTTGCATGCGCTGAAAATCGTGTGTTCGTTATGAGCCAACCCTGCGTGAAATGATATGGGTTTTGTTTTTTCTTGTATCCATCTTCGATATCTTCCAATGTCGCCTGAAGCTGGAGGACGTTATCCAAACCGCAGTCTCTATGAGGATTGATGTGATGCTTGCATTCCACCAGAAAGAGATTATCTTTTTTTGCTGCGATTATATCAACTTCGTGCTCAATTGCTTCACCGGGAATAATCACATTTGTGGTACATGCATAGCCATTCGCTATCAGAACGCGAGACACGTATACCTCGAATTTCGCTGGCTCAAGCGCAGCAACAGCTTCACGCAATCCATAAAGCAAGCTGAACCTGAATGGGAGTTCTGCTTTGACCAGTTGTGCAATGCGCTGTGTTGTGTCACCGTATTTAAGCTGATTTTTTACTTTTGCGATTACTTCATGAGCAAACTTACCTGGCACTCCGAGACGTTTGCAAAGTGAAAGAACTCTCATTGAATCAAATTCTTCAACACGCCCATCAGCTCTTTTGATTAATGTCATAATACATTCTGAATCTCATTCACCACGTCTGTTGCCAATGTACTTTCTCCAAGTTTCTTTGCTGCTAGTGCTCCAGCAGCTCCATTGACGTATGCAGCAGCGCATGCTGCATGAAAAGGGTTAATTCCTCTCGCAAGATATGCGCCAACAATACCTGCCAACGTATCTCCCATTCCTCCTTTTGTCATGAATGGAGAACCTGTCTTGTTGAGCAGTGTTTTAGCGCCGTTGGAAATAATGTCAACGTGCCCCTTTGCAAGGATTGTTGCTTTGTAGTGCTGAGAAGCTTTTGCTACATGTGTTGCTCTCTCGGAGAATGACGTGGGCAACACCTTTTTTGTCAGTGCAAGAAACTCTCCAGCATGCGGAGTGAAGACTAGTTTGTTGTGTGCAACAGGAGCAGCGGCAAACGCTCGTATTCCATCTGCATCGATAATTGTGGGAAGAGTTATTGTGGCAAGAAGGCAGTGCACAAAATCAATTGTCTTATCCTCGCTTCCCATGCCCGGTCCAAGAACAAGAGCAGTGATACCATAATGATGGATTGCCGCCATTGTCTCATTAAGATTGTCCGGAGTAAAAAAATGACATTTCAGGGGAATAGTAATAAGATTGGGAGAGAACTGCGCAGCAATACCTGCAGCACGGTGTGGCGCGATTATGTAGACAACATCACATCCTGCTCTGTACGCAGCCATACCCGCAAAGCAACATGAGCCAGTTAGTTCACGCGAACCTCCGATAATAGCGAGCTTGCCAAATTTTCCTTTATGAACCCATGGCTCACGCTTGGGATAGATTTTCTTCAGAATTGATTTGGTTATTGTTTCCATATCTCTTTTTGGTAGAAACAAAGAAGGTAACTATAAAAAACTAATGTCGAAAAACTAATGCCGATCTACTCTCTTTCCGCGTTCAATGTGCTGGATAACATTAACCCTTTTCATTGCCTCGTTCACTGCTTGTTCCAGCAGAATCTTCCCTGTTTCTGCACTTGCTACAGTCGGATCCCCCTGGACTCCTGACCAACTTATTTCACTCCACCACGGCATGTACTTTAGAGAGCCGTCTGCCCAATCCATGTAGAAGTCAGCACCAATATCTTTTGGGTAATCAATTTCTTTCACTGCCTTATCCATCTTGACGAGATCCGGACGTATTGCGAGCATCAAAGATGTTTCCAGTTCGCATGCATGACCCATTCCCCCCGGATAATCTGATTTTCGTATTTGCTGGATGAGTTTGAGTGATTCTGGGCTGGTAAGATAAAATGAGTTCATGCAGACAACATCTTTATTACGTCTGTTGGTTTCCTGTTGAGCAATAGTGCAAAGAGATTCATTAGAACCATGACCATTAAGAATGTACATTTTGGTGAAACCATGATGAGCAAGTGCACTTGTGATACTGAGCAAATGCTCCACAAATTGGTCGTATCGAAGATATGTTGAGCCTGGAAAATCCATGTGATGCGGGCTATAACCATGCACTACTTCTGGCAGAAGGATGGTTTTCTCTGGCATAGCCTCTGTGACTTTCTCGAGAATTGTTTTAGGGATGATGACATCCGTGTTAATCGGAAGATGATAGCCGTGGTCTTCTAATGTACCAACAGGAATAAGAGCCACACGGTTTTCTTTTGTATATTCCCTTATCTCATCCCAAGTACATTCGTCATATTTAGTTGTCATAAGATCGTGGTAAATGGGGGCATTTTAAAAATGCTATTGTTTTTTTGCGTGTTTTTCAGTGTATTCTTGTATGGCATGGAGAACTCCAAAATAGTCATTCTCAGTCCATTTTCCAAGACGTTCTAGTAGTTTTAGCACTTCGTCATCTAATCGAAATAGATGAATAGAAGCATGCATCCTATGTGTCCAAAATTGATCCTCATCTGGGTAATGAATCCGAATATGATACGGGGGCTCAATAAAAATTCCTCGTGTTGCACCAAAACCAAAACAGTCTTTGTTGATAGTCCCTTTGTTTACAAAAGCACCTCCGCTTGCAGCAAATCCCAATTCTTTCAGATGCGCATAATTAACGATGCACCCTCCTTTCGCAAACAGCCCAACTTCTCCCCCGTCTGCATAGAGCTCTATAATCCCCTTTTTTAGTGAGTAACCAAGAAACTCGAATGATGGAATGTGATGAGGAACAATAAGATGTTCTATTTTCCCTTTGTTAAGAAGTGTAGTGTAATAAAGACCAGCGTAAAAACGAAGCGTTTGGGGTATATCCTTTAGAGGTGTAAAATAGTCATTACCACCTATCTTGTTGGGCAACACTATGTCTTCCAATATTTCTGCTGCAGCTTTCTGTAACCTGGCTATCGCTTCTGGAGGTACCCATGTTGGCCGGCAACCCGGATGGCACTTTGGCGCTTTCTTTTTTGCATAGGCTATCCACTCCTCCAGTGCTTTTGTAAAGACTATGACGGGATTTGTTGCATCTCTGGGTTTCTTTTCTTCGGGTTTTCCTATACCGAAATAGGTGTCAATGCTCATCGTTGCCGCACCCCGCGAGACGCCCAATGGTCAAGATAAGAGGAGATAGAAAATCCGCAATAGTCTTCGCGGGCAACGGGCCACAAAACATTCTCCGGCAGAAGAAAAAGCCACGCCTTCTGTTTAATTTCTTCCGGCAATATCGCATAATGACGAGACCAGAGCTTCTCTACCAAAACAGGATTTATTTCGTTCACGTCTTTAATGGGAACGTATCCATTCACTGAACCAATTGAATACACTTCTTCACCCGCGTGTTGCAGTTTTCCTCCTTGTGCAACGTATTTGTTTCCATTCCACATGAGATTCTCCGGGTCGAGATAACAATGTAATAGATTTCCTTCCCGCATCATCGCCATGCTCAGCCATTCACCGTAACAACTCATCATATCATCAACAACTGCTTGCTGTTCTGGTTGCAATCTCCCTTCCAGTCCTCTGCAGATAAGGTCAAACGCTTCTGCCGGTCTTGGATGGCGTTCGTAGCCGCGTTCTCGTAATGCTCGCAGGCTGACGTCGAATGTGTAGAGTTTTTTCTCTTTCCCTTCATACACCACTTTCGGTTCGAAGACAACGTCAGCGAGAGATGGCTTTACAGTAAGTTCCTTCTTTTCATCTGGTTTGCTGATGTTACTGTAAAGAATTTTGTCGAGCATTGATGGAGTGTTTGCATTAGCTTTTTAAACATTTTTGTCTAAACAATGTAGATAATTTTATATATCCTCTCTCCATTAAAATTATGGGGTGGGAGATAATGAAGTTTGAAGTTACCATAAACAAAAAGCATGCATACCTAATTATAGCAATGATAATGCTTGTCGGCGTCTTTGTCGTTGCACAGACATCTACTACTCCTGTTGTTTCACATAAACTAAGTCAGATCACGAAAGAGAATGGTGTTGCACTGGATATAACAAATACTAATGATGGAAAAGTTGGGATAGGGACAATGAGTCCAGCAGCAAGATTAGATGTTGTTGGTTCTGCCACTACCGGAGATACTATGCTTCGTGTAGGCAGTCCTGCAGATGTAAATTATCGTGGCTATGATGTTGCTGTTGTACAAGGAGGCCCGTCAACGGGCTATGTCGGAACTGTTCTTAATGTTCAATCACGTAGCCTAGATGAGACTGGATATGTCTTGCTAAATGTGCAAAATGCAGTCGCTAATACCCCTTCGAGTAAGCTATATGTTCGAGGTGACGGCAACGTCGGCATCGGGACAGTCACACCAGGACAAAAATTAGATGTCGCAGGCAACGTCAATGCACAAGGGGTTTGCATCAATGGAAACTGTAAGACTGCTTGGAGTGGGATTTCTGGATATGAAGTAGTTACTCAAACATGCAATACAGGGGGAGGTATGTTTCAACATTGCGAAGCCGTTTGCCCAAGCCAAAAACGTGTGCTTGGGGGGGGATGCCGAGTTGCGAGCGGAACAAATGGCCAATTACAAAATAACCAGCCAAGTGGTGATGGTTGGGCCTGCGTTTGGTATAGCCTTCAAACAGTTCCAGGTGTTCTAAACGCGTATGCGATATGCGCTACTGTTTGATGGGTCATAATGGGTGATTTTTCACTGATGAAAATCTATTTTGCCGGTTCTATTAGAGGTGGGAGAGAAGATGCAGAATTATATCACTCCTTGATTGAATACATGAAACAGTATGGAGAAGTTCTCACAGAACACGTTGGGAAGAGAAAACTGAGTGTTGCGGGAGAAAAAGGAAATAGTGAGAGCTATATTCATCATCGTGATTTAGAATGGCTTGTTGCTTCGGATGTCCTTGTTGCAGAAGTAACGATACCAAGTTTAGGTGTTGGGTATGAGATAGGTCGTGCTGTGGAACAGAAAAAGAAGATACTTTGTCTGTACCGGTCTCATGAGGGAAGAAAACTTTCTGCGATGATAGCAGGTTGTCCTGATGTTATAGTAAAGGAATATCATACACTAAGCGAGGCTAAGCGTGTGATAGATGATTTCTTAACGTAAACTATAAATAGCAACAACACCCTAAAGAGAGAAAAAGCAGGTGATCTTTATGGTGGAGTACGATGATTATGGTCCTGAGAAAATTATAGAAGTCTATCACCCAAAAACAGGAATGCGTGGATTTGTTGTCATAGATAATACTGCCTTGGGTCCGGGCAAGGGTGGTATACGCATGACGCCTTCTGTTTCTATGGAGGAAGTTGCACGGTTAGCTAGGGCGATGACGTGGAAATGCTCATTAGCAGGATTACCGTTCGGCGGTGCGAAATCTGGAATAATAGCAAACCCAAAAGAGATGAACGCCAAACAGAAAGAGGATTATATTCGCGCATTTGGACAAGCTATTAAAATAGTCTGCCCCAGTATGTACGTTGCTGCTCCAGATATAAACACTGCAGAACACGAAATGGAAGTGCTTGCCAAAGCAGTAGGAACACTAAAGGCCTGTACAGGAAAACCCCGTAAGATGAAGGGAATTCCTCATGAGCTGGGATCAACTGGTTTCGGCGTCTTCCATGCAACAATTGTTGCAGCGCCATTCGCAAAAATAAACCTGAAGAATGCCACAGTAGCGGTAGAAGGTTTTGGTAATGTCGGAGAATTCGCAGCAAAATTTTTGGTAGAATACGGCGCAAAGCTTGTCGCTGTCTCTGATTCAAAAGGGGTTGTCTATAATGTGCATGGCCTTGATTTTGAAAGGCTGAAGACTATTAAGAAGCGGCATGGGACTGTTACCGCATATAGTCCTGGGGAAATCATGCCAAATAAATCGATAATTACCCTGCCAGTCGATGTGCTCATCACAGCAGCTGTTCCTGACCTCATTAAAGAAGAGGATGTGCCGAGCATTGGCGCAAAGCTTATTGTGTGCGGCTCTAATATACCCATGACAACAAAAGGCGAACAGCTGCTCCATGAGAAAGGCATTCTTGTCGTGCCTGATTTTGTTGCGAATGCAGGTGGCGTCATATCCTCATATGTTGAATATACCGGAGGCACGCCAGAGAAGATGTTCATGCTGGTAAAGCAGAAACTTGTGACCAACACACGCTTGGTGTTGGACGCAGCAAAGAAGAAAAAGATAAAACCAAGAGATGCTGCGCAAGAACTTGCTGTAAAGCGCGTGCTTGCAAAATGCAAGACGTGCAGGAAGTAACAGGATTAAAACAATGATTAAAAACAAGAAAGACAAAAGGGAGGTCTGGGATTTCTTTGTTGTAGGGGGAGGTCCTGTAGGAGTAGCTGCTGCTATCTATGCTGGTAGATTCATGTTGAAGACTATAGTCGTGGGTAAAGAAATTGGCGGGCTAATTGTCAGAACACATATAGTAGAGAACTATCCGGGTTTTACCAGCGTTACTGGACAGGAATTAATGAATGCCTTTCTCACGCACGCTGCAAGCATGAATATCCCTGTAGTGGAAGACGAAGTGCAGCATATTACACAGAAAGAATCTTTTCTTTTTGAGATAGTCTGTGGTGAAAAGACGTATTACAGTAAGACTCTGCTTTTCGCGACTGGCTCAAAGTGGCGCACGTTAGATGTCCCGGGGTATCGTGAGTTCTATGCAAAGGGGGTCTCTCATTGTGCTACCTGCGATGGCGCTTTCTTCAAGAATAAGACTGTTGCAGTCATCGGCGGCTCAGACTCTGCTGCCAAAGAGGCTTTGCTCCTAACACAATATGCCAAAAAAGTGTACATAATCTATCGTGGTGAAGAGATACATCCAGAGCCAATCAATGGTGCCCGTGTCAAAGCAAATCAAAAGATTGAGATAATCAATAAGACCAATGTCACCGAGATAAAAGGCAATAAGATGGTAACGGATGTAATTCTTGATAGGCCTTTTAGGGGAAGAAAAGATATAGGAGTAGATGGCGTGTTCATAGAAATAGGACATATCCCACTTTCAGACATTGCGACTTCACTTGGAGTCAAGACTAATGACAAAAGTGAGATAATTGTAGGAACTGATTCAAGAACAAATTTACCGGGAATTTATGCAGCAGGTGATGTCACACAAGCTCCCTATCGCCAAGTCATTACCGGGGCTGCTGAGGGAGTAATCGCTGCATTCAGCGCATATGAAGATATAGGGAAACATGAATTCAAAAAAAAACAATAAGAAAGCTAACCACCATTAATCAGAATCATCACCATACTCTATTTCTTCCTCCCACTCCTCATCATCATTTTCTACTTCTTCTCCCTTTTCATTGAATTCTTTTTCGTCCATTATCTCAAAAGAATCCTTACCAGCACCGCATTTCGGGCACTTCTTCGGTGGATTAACACCTTCAGCTTCATAATCGCACGATGTACAAACCCATTTTGTCATTTGTTCACCTTATTTTTTTGCGAAGTGATACTCTTTATCAGTTCTTCAAGGCTATCTCTTCCTTATCCGTGCCACCTTATGGTAAACTCCAGCTGTATCGTCCACATCCACATTAACAGTAACTGGTGGTTCTAATTTTCCTGCATCAAAAAGATCACGCAAGTCGTTATCTAACTCTTCAGGGTAGAAGCTGTATCTTGGCTGAAATGCCGTTTCAGTGCGTTTATTTTCTCCTCTTACTTGATGAGTCTCAATAACCCCAGGAATGTATTCCCCATTGGGAGTTCTGCTTGGTAATACGGCAATACGTCCTTGTAGTCTGCGTACCATGGTTTTATTACCACACATTTGTGCTATAAATGCTTTTCGGAAAAATGTATGTGGAAAGCATCTTCTCGCTTTTACTCCTGCAATGAGCAACTGACTTTCCCCATAAGGGACACAAAGAAATCTC
This sequence comes from Candidatus Woesearchaeota archaeon, assembly GCA_023264635.1. Taxonomy (GTDB): domain Archaea; phylum Nanobdellota; class Nanobdellia; order Woesearchaeales; family JAGVYF01; genus JACQSS01. The sequence continues at coordinate 23,029 of JAHFLT010000010.1, forward strand.
GCATATTTCTTGTGCAAGTTGCTTCGCAACTTTACACCCCCCTTGTCAATTTATCTTCTCACATTTAGAAGCTCGACCGTAGGATACTTTCCACATACGGAAAAATACTCACAAACGAAGAAAAAGAACCAAAGAGCAAAGAGCTCTTGGTTAAACGTCATAATTCCACTCACGGAATTCCGAGCGCGCTCAAAAACCACCCGTTTCCGACGGGCGGTTTTTGACAGAAAATATTTATCTTCTACTTTTCTTCTTCGCTTTGCGCTGACCACCGCGTGCCATGCGTGCACGACTGATGTCACCTTGCTTATCGACAAAGTACAAATAGCCAGATTCTTTTCTGACACCTACTTTTGCTACTTTTTCTGCCATTTTTTTACCTCCCTCGGCTCTGATGAGAACCCTTAGACGACAGAAGACGAAACTAGTATTTAAATATTTTGTTGTAACTCCGACGGAAAAACGTTATTTCTCGTCGGAACTCACCTTTGATTGTCACGTGCAGCAAGGAATTGCGTAGGAGAGAACTGCGGATCTATCTGCCTTATAAGCTCCACAGCGTCTGCCAGATCAAGCACGAGCTTCCTGAAACGTGGCTGGTCATCGTAACTGATGCGTGGGCACATGGTGTTTACCCATAGCTCAACAAAAGGATAGTTCTCAAGGTCATTCCAATCCAGAGTCTCCGTGAGGAAGACCACTACCTCTTTCTTTCCTCGGAAATACTGTTTAATGGCTAGTGCAGCTTTCAGATTGTTCTGACCGTATTTCATCGTGACGAGAATGCCAATAGTTTTGGCTTCAATGAATTTCATTCGTGCTGTATTGTGGCGACTGATAATGTCCTGCACATCTTCGGGAGTAATAAGTTTGTATTCATTTGTTTCTGGAGAATAACAGTGGACTGGCTTGTTTCCTTTCAGTACAAGGGTTTTTGGATGGAAGAGACCATCCCCTATATACAGACAGGCATCTGTTTCATCTGCTGTCACAATATCACAACCTACAATCTGCCCGGGATACTTTGAATGCAATCCCTTAAAAAGTTTTGTTTTGATGCCATGTTCTGCAAGCTGCTTGGTAAGAAAAGGCAATGCATCCAGATACTGAACAGCAGCTGCTATAGTTATAGAATACGGAAGTTTTTTTATAATAGCTACAGGAATGGTGATATTATCTTTGTACCGTCCTTCCACAATCATCACTTTCATAACGTGACGGTGATGACATCTGTTTAAGAATCTTTTTCCTCGCAACTATTAAATATCCCCTTATACCTTAGAGATTATGGTTAAATTTTACCTGCTTATAGGTCCCTCGGGAGTTGGTAAATCAAAACTCCAGGAAAAGCTTGTCTCTGATTTGGAACATATTGTCCGTTCAATATCAGCCACTACTCGTCCTCCTCGGGAAGAGGAACATGACGGAACTGATTACTTTTTTTATAATCAGAAGGTATTTTTTGATATGGTGGGAAGTGATGAATTCCTTGAGTTCAAAGAATACGCTGGTGAACACTATGGTACTCCTAAAAAGTTCATCGAAGATACTCTCAATGGTGGGAGTGATGTAGTAGGGGTAATCGAGGTGAAGGGGGCACAGACAATCATCAAGCAGTTTGAAAAGGAAAAGCGACGTGAATGCGTCGTAAGCATCTTCGTCTATCCTGAGCATTTCCAAGACCTTGTTACTCATTTGAAGCAGAGAGACACAAAATCGGGCTATTCACGGAAACGATTGAAAGATATGAAAAGGCGCATCATGAAGAGGATGACCATTGCTGTAGAGGAGATAGAACACCTTAACGACTTTGATTACAGGATCTGCATGAGGCACAACAAGTTTGATGAAACATATAACCAACTGCGTTCCATCGTCATAATAGAGAGAGCGCGTGATACTGTGGATGAAAGCTATGCATCACGATTCGTCAAGGACTATACAGCATTCTGCAAATCCTATAGATCCAGGAAAGCTTAGCAAATTGCAGTCGAACAGTATCAGCATTTTTTTTAAAGAGCCTGCTTTTTTTCTAGCCATAATCTATTTATAGAACTGGTGTGTGGTGTGGGGATGCAGCTCAAGCGTCTGGCGCTAAAAAATGTGCGCAGTTATGTAGAAGAGGAAATTATCTTCCCAACAGGGTCTTTGCTTCTTTCGGGAGATATTGGAGCAGGTAAGAGCACCATACTCCATGCTATTGAGCTGGCTCTTTTTGGCTTGCGAAAAGCAAAACTACCTGGCCGCGGCTTATTGCGTCACGGTGCTATGGAAGGTTTTGTTGAGCTGGAATTTAGTATAGAAGAAAAAACGGTTATTATTCACCGCAGCATACGGGCGATGCGTGACGATGTTCGACAGGAGGGCGGGTTCCTTACGATTAATGGTAGACATACAGAGCTTACTGCACAAGAACTCACAGCGCAAGTGCTTGAAATGCTCGGCTACCCATTCTCGCTTTTGTCAAAGGGAAAGAATCCGGTTTTTACCTATACTGTTTACACACCACAAGAAGAAATGAAGCACATCCTGCTTGATGAGCCGGATAATAGAATAGATATTCTCAGGAAGGTCTTCGGAATGGATAAGTATAAGCAAATACAGGAGAATACCATCGTTTTAGCAAGATCGTTACAGGAACGAGTTAAGCAAGGAGAACTCATGATGTCTCAGGGGCAGGGAAAACGTATCCTGCTGGAGCAAAAAAAAGCTCACTTGCTAGAATTACAGCAACAAACTGCGGAAAGAAAAGAAGAATATGAGCGTGTTACAGCACAGGAGAATGCTTCGGCGCAGAATCTTACACAAACAGAAAAAGTGCTTGATGAAGCGCGCTCCATTTCGATGAAACGTGTTGCTGTAAAAGAGCGTGTGGATGCAATGCACCAGGCAGTTCTGCAGGTAGCAGCTGAGCAGAAGCATACAGAGAATATGATAAGCAGTATTCGCTTGTCTTTACAGCAGCTTCCTACACCACCACACGATGAGAAGAAAGCAGAGCTGATGCAACGAATCAACACCCAACAGCTTTTCGTACACCAATTATCATCAAAGAAAAATATCCTTGAGGAAAGGAAGGAACATCTGTTCAGGAAGCACAAGGAGCTTTCTTCTCTCGCTACAAGCAGAGAGCAGTTCATGACGCAGCTTACAGAGAAACAGCGTGAGTACGATACCGCGGTTGCGCTGGTGCAAGACAAAGACGCTGTTTCACAAGCACGACAGGGACTTGAAATCGATGTTCTGGCTATTATGACGAAAGCAAAGGAAACAGAAGTGCACTTGCAGCATGTCCAGAACAGCAGACAGCAACTGGCTGTGCTCTCTTCCTGCCCAACTTGTTTTCAGGAAGTTGGGTCGCTGCACAAGAAGAGCATGCTGGCAAAACAACAGGAGCTTGAGAATGAACTGCAAAATAAGTACCAGCATCTCGCTGAAAAAAAAATGGTGATTGAAAATTCTCTTGCATCATATCGTGAACGTGAGGGGCAACTCATAAAAAAAGAGCGCATTGTTTCGATACAGCGTGTTGACATGATGCACCTCGAGCAAAACATAAAAGCTCTGGAGAATGTGCCTAATGAATTGGTTTCAACAGCCCAAGACCTTGTAAATACTGAAGATGAGCTTGAGCTGTTAGGAAAGCAGAATATCCATGTGCTCTATGCTGCTATCGAAGACGACAAGAAGAAGCTTACAGCTCTGGAAGAGTATGAGCAGATGATGCGGCAACATGAAGAGAAAAAGCACGTATTGGCAGAAAAAGAGTTGCAGCTTAATGAACGGCGCGCAAGAAAGCAAGAATATGACATGGCACTACAAGCTGCTGAGCAGGAAGAGAGAATGCTTGCACAGCAGCTGAATGCATTCACATCAGCGGATGCAATGTACAGCATGGCGCGAAAGGAGCATGATGCATGTATTGCTGCGCTCCAGCAAGCAGGTGGAGCATGGAGCAAGCTTATGGGAGAGCAGGAAAGTTTACAGGTGTATTGTTCTGAATTGGAAGCTGAACTTGAACAACTGACTCAGCTTACCCAGAGTGTCCAGAGAATGAAATCACTCCATACATGGCTGAGTAATTTCTTCAGTGATCTTATGATGACACTAGAGAAACATCTCTTTGTTGCAATACATCGCTGCTTTGCAGAGCTGTTCCAGTATTGGTTCGTGCTGCTGATGGAAGAAGAAGGCCTTGCAGCAAAGCTGGATGACATGTTCACTCCCGTTATTGTACAGAATGGATATGAAGTTCCGTTCGAGCATTTATCCGGAGGAGAGAGGACAAGCTGTGCACTGGCATATCGTCTTGCGCTCAACAAAGTAATCAATGACGTACAGAGCATGATAAAGACAAGAGACTTGCTTATTCTCGATGAGCCAACAGAAGGCTTTAGTGCAGACCAATTGGACAGAGTGCGCCTTGTGCTCGATGATTTACACCTCTCTCAACTTATTGTCGTGAGTCATGAAAGCAAGATAGAGGGGTTTGTTGACCATGTGCTAAGAGTGGTAAAAAACGAGCAGGGAAGCAAAGTAATTTGTTAATACTTATAGAAAAAGAGAGAACAAGATTTTTAAAAGCACTACGATACAACACTATCTATGTTCATTGACCCACATGTCCATTGCCGCGATGGCGCTGAGTCGTACAAGGAAACAATTGCTCACGCACTGAAGGTGGCAGAGCTTGCTGGCTTGACTGCGATCTTTGATATGCCGAATACAAAGCCACCTCTGATGAGAAAAGAAGAAGTGGTGAAGCGATTGGAATCAGCAAAACAAACAGCTTCTCCCGTGTGGTACGGTGTTTACATGGCACTGACAGCTGATGCTGCGCAGATAAAGCACGCTATTGAGACCTATTCTGAGCTCGAACACGTTGTCGGATTCAAGCTGTACGCAGGTCATTCTGTTGGAAACCTTGGTGTTGTTAAAGAGGAAGAACAGAAATCCATTTATCGTATTCTGACAACTGAAAAATATATGGGAGTTATTGCTGTTCATTGTGAGAAAGAATCTCTTCTCAGCAACCTCTGGGATAAGACTACCCCAAAGACGTATGCGCTTGCACGTCCATGGCAAGCGGAAGTAGAATCAGTAAGAGACCAGCTCAGGTTTTCCAAAGAGGCTGGTTTTGAAGGGGTACTGCACATTGCCCACATATCTGTTCCAGAAGCAGTACGACTGATCAATGAAGAGAATCATATCCGTGTCACATGTGGAGTTACTCCTCACCATCTGCTCTTCGATTACACTGCGATGGAGAAAGATGGGCTTCTCCGGAAAATGAATCCACCACTACGTCCTCCTGGGATGAACAAAGAGCTACTGGAAATGCTACGGAATGGAATGATATCCTGGATTGAGACAGACCATGCGCCGCATACATTACATGAAAAACTAAATCTTCCGTATTTATCAGGAATTCCGGGATTGCAGAAGTATCCGAAGTTTATTCGGTGGTTGAAGATGCAAGGATTTAGTGAGAAGAGAATAAGAGAAATAACATGGAACAACATCATCAAAACGTTTGGATTGTCGCTTGTACCAAGACAATGCACGCCTGAGATTGATTTAGAGTATGAATATCCCTACGATCCGTATAAAGGGGTATTGTGAAAGAAAAGATAGAAAGCATGAATATCAGTTTGATGCGAAAGTTTAAAACATCCTTACTATTTCTTTCTCCTATGGGGCTGTAGTGTAGCCTGGTATCACTCAAGCTTGGGGTGTTTGCAACCGGAGTTCGAATATGGTTTGATAAGCCTCAAATCAACGAGAGTCTCCGCAGCCCCATTAGGGAAAATGAAAATGAAGAAAAATGAAAATTAATATTGCAATAGCAGGCGGGCCATGCACCGGCAAGTCAACGCTGGCTGCATACTTGTTTGCCACATTGAAGACTAAAGGATATGATTATGATTTAATCGCTGAGGAAAACAGGAAGCTCAAGAAAGAATTTGGGGATTACAGGAGTCCTTTTGAACGATTTTACATGTGGCGTCAGCAAGAACGTGAGGAGCTTAGATCAGCTGCAGCTGATGGATTTGTTACGGATACACCATTGTTTCATCTTTATGTCTCTGCACGGATGTATGCTAAAGAAGACAGAGATAAACTTGCCGTAAGAGAGTTATTCAGGATGTGTCTTGAGACAGATGACCGTTACCAGGTTATTGTCATGGCAACATCACCAGTAGAAATTCCTTATCACGCAGACCAATGCCGTAATGCGGGACTCGAAACGGCAATATACCGTCATGGTCTGATACGTAGTTTTGTCGAGCACTTTTGGACGGAGAAACTGTGTTTTGTTGAAGGCTCTCTCGAGGAAAGAGTGAAGCATGTAGAAGATCATCTCGAAAGAATGCGGAAAGTTTAGAATCCTATCTTATTCATTCTCCTGTCTCGTGATTCCATCGTAGCCAAGACATCCAGTATGTCCTGCTCAGAGAGAAGTGGCTGATCCTGTCCGCTTTCTATCTTTTTCTCTATGCGCTTCTGCAATGCTTCAGCCAGAAGGCTCTCCAGGTCAGCACCAGTTTTCCCTTCTGTTTTCTCGATGAGCATGTCAAAATTCAGATTGCAAAACAACGTCTTGCCAGCAGCTTCTTCTTTTTTTTTGCAGTGTATTGCGAGAATTTCTTTGCGCGCTGTTGCATCAGGTGGTGGAATATAAAGAATCTTATCAAATCTGCCTGGCCGCAGCAATGCAGCATCGAGGCCATACATTTTCTTTTCTGGGTTATAGAGATTTGTTGAACCGATGATAATGATGTTCTTTTTTTTGTCAATGCCGTCCATCTCAGTCAAAAGCACGCTTACCAACCTGTTTTCATCCTTATCAGCAGCTGTTATTGCTTCTGTTCGTGGACCTGCTAAGACATCAATTTCATCAATATAGATAATGAGGTTATCACGTTTTGCTTTGCATGTAGCAAAGAAGTCTTTTAATTTGCGTGGGCCTTCCATATGCCATTTTGACCAAAAATCCTCTGCATATAATATTCTAAAGAGAGATTTTGTTTCTCCGGCAAGTGCACGTGCGAGATATGTCTTGCCACAGCCAGGAGGGCCGTATAAAAGAACTCCATGAGGGAGCGAGCAGCCTTCTTGCTGCAATTCCCCATTATGCGTTAATCCCCATACAATGTACTGCAGCTCTTTTTTGATGTGAACTAGACCACCGACATCGGCGAGTGCAAGGGTAGGGATGTCCTCTTTTTTTATTTCATCGGGAAGTAGTTCTTCTCTATCCTTTACCCCTTCAGGATGTTTTTGTTCTTTCTTTCCAGCTTCTTTCTTTTTTTCTTCTGGTTGCACTTCTTTTGTCTCTTCTTTCTGCTCTTTTTTTGGCAGTTCTTTAAAGTCTTCAGCGTGACCAAGTCTTTTCTTAGGAGGGATATGAATAAAATACTGTTGTTCATTATTTTTTTCGAGCAGCATGCTGGCACCAAAGGTGATTATCGCATTGTGCAATAAGTAATGCACCTTTGTTGCATCCGATTTCTCAAAAAAAGTTTTTAGTTTGTAGTCACTTTTTCCCAGCGCAGTGACTTTAATAACTGTTACATACGTTTCCATGCATAAATAGGTGATATCGTAACAACCTACTGTGTTGTCTGATGGCACTATTTGGAATGAGCCTTTTACTCCTGCCTTCTTGATATTCTCAACTAATGTCTCAAGCAATGGAAGGATTATCTGATCTTCATTCTCTTTTCTGCCGAGGAGCCAGTCAAGCATACCGCTCACCAAGCTGCACCTTTTTGATAGCACGTTTAAGCCATTCTTCCCACTCAAAGAAAATGCGATCAGAATCGAATTTGCCAACATCTTCCTGTATTTTTTTCATGAGATTATGCAGCATGTTGTTTGATTCTATAGAGAATCTTGCCTCAAGCAGTAGATCCATTTTATGTTTGGTGGCGGATTGGACAAGCGCCTCCTTTGTTTTTGCCCGTAACAAAATATTGTCCCAGACAGCATCCCAGTCTCCAGCAAGACCTCTGATGTTTGCAGCGATTGTTTTAAGGACTTCAGAATCCCCATTAAGCAAATCAGATGTAGGCTCAAGCTGATCGGTTTCTACATTGTACTTCATTAAATCAACAAATCCACCTTCAAGCAAAGGATCCTCTTCCCATTGCTTTCTTACCTCAGTGATAGAAAGTATGCGTCGCGCCCTGCTCAGTCCACCCTGGAGACGGATAGGATTAGCGACGATTATAATATCTGTGGCTTTGAAAGATGTTCTTGGAACGCCAATATCATTCACGACCCTGTCATAGACACCGTATGGTGATTCAGCATGGATAGTGCCAGCTACAACGTTTGCAGCAGCGCCCACACGCATTGCTTCATAGAGTGCTATGGCTTCCTGTGAACGGACCTCACCAATAAAGAGGGCAGAATCACCAAGACGCAGGGTTGCACGGATTCCATCAGTGGCAGTGACTTCTGCTCCTACCTTCGCGAGAGCACCGGCTACTTTCATGGATTGAATGTTATACCCTAACTTGCGCAGCGCATCCGATGGGAGCTCTAGGGTATCCTCAATGGTGATTATCCTGTATTTCTGCATTATCTCCACAAGCAATGAACCGAGAAGACTTGTCTTTCCACTTGATCGTGTGCCAGTGACGAGCAGAGTGCGCGTTCCATCGACGAGAAAAGAGATGAGTCCTGCAGCAAGAGGATTGAGCATCTTTGCCTTGATAAACAATGGCAGTGTCCACGGATCATCGCGATGTCTGCGAAACGAGTATGCTAATCCGGTTGGATTAAGGGGATTCGTGATGACAGATACTCTTGCTCGCGCGACAGGGAGGATTATCTCTGTATCGAGTATTGGATTTGCTTCATCAAGTGGCCTACCTGAAACGAGGCGCAGCTTCGATGCCCATGATTCGGTGTCTGTTCTCGTGGGAATAATGTTTGTTGTGCATTCACCATAATCATTATGCACGACAAATAGAGTAACTTGACCTTGAGGGGAATTGACAGAGATGTCTTGTATCCTTTCATCGGCGAGTAATACTTCAATAAGTCCAAAACCCACTGTATAACGCACTAAGATTTCTGCGAGTTTCTTTATGCGCTCTTCAGAGAGCTCCAGTTGTTTATTGCCAGCGAGTTCCTCAACTAAATCCCTGCCGACATTGAAGAACACCTCTCGTAAGCGTTCAGGATCAATGAATTCCTCTCTGCTCGGTTTATGTTCAGCAACGATTGTGCGCGCAGTGTCCAGCAACTCATATTCATCCTCAGACAGACGGAACTCCGGAGGAATGATATGATAAAGGTTAACGACATTATCCGGGAATGCGAAAACCGTCACTTCTGTGTCTTCCATTTGGTAGGAATCTGTCTCTATCCCGTTAAGAGGATACTGCGCCTGCAAACGTGTGAAGAGGAAATCAGGCTTTATAGTAGGCGAAAAAAAGCTCCTGTATATCTCGCGGTCTCTTACCTTGTATCCGGCAAGAGACTGCTGGGCTCCTTGAATAATGCGCATATTTTCCATCTGCGCAAGCACGTTGTCCAGCAGCTGCGTATATCTCGCATATGCTGCGGCACATCTGCCTTCAACCATAATATCTGCACGTAGTTTCTCCTCTCTTGCGATGCGTTTAAGCACAACATATGCACCAATCGGATCTCCCTTAAGCTGGTCATAAAATAACTGCTGGAAATCTGCCAGTTTTCTGGCAATGCACCTCAATCCTGTTGAGCCATCAAGCACTGACCTGAACAACTCAAGGTATTTCTCCTTGATTATTTTTCTCAGGAAAGTGGCTACTTCAACGAGCAGTTGGGTTTGTGCATAATCATATTCGAAATCCCTCTTTTGAAAAAGGATGATGCGCGAGACAAAGCCTACTTCTGCAATGGTCTCGATGACATTGCCCATCACAAGTGGGTCATCTTCTATACTTGGGGCTTTGGGATACGGGTCATAATTAAAGCGGAGAATCTTCTCTTCCCCTTCCCTGATGAGAGCATACTCAAGCTGCGGCATAGGTAGATTTATGTAGGTGAAAAGGATATTTAATAGTATGCCTGAAGAGAAACCTATTCAGCAAGCCCAGAGTTTTGCTGATGATAAACTCAATGAGTTGCTGCGCGTTCTGCGCACAATGGAGGAACGCTTCACCAACATCAACCGAAAACTGGATGTGCTGGAAAGCAATTTCCTTGCGCAGCAGAAGAAGATGAATAAGGATTTCATGCTGGCTGAGTCTGATTTAGTGGAAATGAAAAAAGAACTTTCGAGTTTCAACTACAAGCTCAACCTGCTTGGTAAAGAGCTGTTGCTCTGTGCACGGAAGGGAGATGTAGATTCCATCAGAAAATATCTTGAGTTCTGGCAGCCAATGAACTTCATCAGGAGAGAGGAAGCAGAACGTTTCATTCAACTGAAGAAATAATTTTTGTTCTCCGTTCAAGTTCCTGCTTTGTCGCAAGTAATGCCTTTGCATAAGCATTGTTTAGTCCTGCTCCATGCAATGGCTGGCCATTGTATTCCGCATAGTCCTGTAAAGGCAGCCAATTGACAAGAATCGGATTTGTTTCTCCTATTCCATCAGCTCCACTATCCTCTATGGTGAAAACGTATTGCGGCGCCACGATGCGCAGCACAATCCCTATCACTGTTTCCTCTTTATTCTCATAAACTGATGGACCATACATGTGAACCCAAGCATGTCTATGATCAAAAACAGTATATTTATCCATGTAGAGCTTAAGGTCGATGAGACCTTCTTTGTCCTTGAAACTAATATGATAAATCCGTTCTTTGAGCATCGCATTATTTGGCCACAGATAGGACTCTTCTACAGCAGCTGTAATGCGCTCTTCCAGTGGCAGCTTCTTCTGGTCGTATTTCCATAACTCCCAACAGAGTGTTGTCATGTCTGAAGCAGCTTCTGATATCACCTGCGTTGCTCTCGGAGCTATTGGGCCATAATAGTCTGCAGCATACCCAGAATGGAGTGATATACCAGCAAGTAGTGGCAACAGCCTTTTCATCTGGTTCATCTGGGATTGGAATTGAAGAGCAGTTTATAAAAATGACTCGAAAGATTTATATAACCTCTTTCCCACAAAGAGACAGAAAAAGCGCATGACTGAATTAGTCGACACCGTCCTGTCACTTAAACAGCAGGGATATACGAACAATCAGGTAATCCAATACTTACAAGGTCAAGGATACGAGAATTATCAGATTTTTGATGCGGTTTCTCAAGCAGAAGCACAAAGCAGGCCAGTGGCGACTGAGATACCAAACGCGCCTGTCATCGGAGGGCGTGAGGACATTGAGGAAGTTGTAGAAAGTATCGTTGATGAGAAATGGAAAGTCTTTGAAGAAGGGGTAAAAAAAATTCTTGAGTGGAAAAATGAAACAGAAGGAAGGATAATAAAAATAGAAACAGATATAGCTGGCTTAAAAGAATCATTCTCACAGATGCAGGGCGCCTTATTCGGAAAACTTGGTGAATACGAAAAAGGCATTATGGATGTTAGTTCTGAAATAAAGGCAATGGACAGAGTATTCCAGAAAGTTGTTCCGACGCTAACAGAGAGTGTTGCAGAGTTGTCACGGATAGCGAAAGGAGCAGGCGCGAAGGAAAAGAAGGCAAAAGAATAATTGTCTGTTCTAAAAGCTGTAAAAGTTGCAGAGTGAATATCACCTGTTATTTTCTTGCTCCAACAGGTATGCCGCCAGCCAGAAGATGGATTGTCAATGCAGCAATGATAAATATAAACATAAGCCCAAGTACTTTTGGATGAAAGAATGTCTTCAGGAATGCTTCTTCTCCTATTCCGGCAACACCAGTACCACCACCATGTACAGTAGCTGTTATCTGTTCTCCTGTGGGAACTGCTGCGCCGAAGAATACCTGCCCTGCAGAAGCAGCAAAGAGGATAAGGCTTACTATCACGAGGGTTACTGTCACCCAACTGTACTCACTGCTTTTAAAGACAGAAGCAATCTCCTCATCCTTTATCCCAAAAAACTTAAAGAACATAATCATGAGCACAAATACCATAAGCAGCACAATAAACCAAGGTGTCATGGTACTTATTATTTCCACAGCAGGTCGTGTGAGGGCAACAATCATTGCTGTGACAAATGCAATAATGGCATGCAGTTCTCTTCGTTCACCAAACATCTTCTGGCTTTCCAGAATCCCGTAGACCACAGACCAGACAAACAAAAATGGAAAAATGAATGAAAATCCTTTTATCAGGCTGATATCAAGAAAAGTGACCATTATTTTTTCTCCACCTTAAATTCCTCAAGACCTTTCTTGATTTTACCCCATGCATCTACCTTCGCTTCGCCGCCAGTAATATAGTAGACGATCAAACCGAAAACAAGCACGATGACGAGAAGCGACTGCACTTCTAGTGGGATATACCAGCTAAACGTTTGCGTAAAGCCGTACTGGAACCAGCCTGCATTTGTACCGAAGATGTAAAGCACTACGACAAAAGCAGTAATTGCAAAGAGACTTTGAAAAATAGCCCCCCCCACAAATCCATAACCAAATGAACCAATCAGGATGAGTGCCATAATCAGAGCGATAACGATAGCTGCTATGCTCGGGAGTGAATTGTTGATTAACACGACGGGATCTGTTTCAGCCGGATACATCCTTGTACTATGGGGGATGATAGCAGCCAACGCAATCGCAAGCGCCACAATGGCAGAGTATCGTTTATTCTCATCGCCTTTGCCAAGTATCTGAATCTTGAACAGGATAGCATAGACAATAGTAAAAACGAGCATGAAAGGGACAATGATATCCATCAAGCCCCATTGTTCCAGTACTCTTATTGCATCATCAATAGCCGGCATCTTACTTTTTCACCTTACTTTTTTACCATTCCACCAAAGACATCCTTTAAGACATCACCTGCTGAATCTGTCCAATTCTTTTGCGGTTTCTCTCCGACTATGAAATACACTATTAGCCCAAATATAAGCACTGCGACAAGCAATGTCCATGTTTCTGGCGCAATATAAAAATCCACCCAATCCCAAAATCCGTATGGAAACCAACCAGCGCTTCTACCAAAAATGAACAAGACAGTGACAAAGGCTGCTATCGCTATAAGAGGATTAAGCACAGCTGTTCCTTCCCATTTGTAGCCCAGCGTACCAATAAGCAGCAAAGCCATAATAATTCCTATAGTGATGATGCCAACAGAGGGGAGAGATTGGTTGATGACGTCTACCACATCAGCTTCTGGTGGATAGGTATGTGTCACATGCGGAACAATAACAGCAAGTGACATCGCCAGTGCAACGATGACATTAAATCGCTTTTCTGGAAGGATCTTGATGTTCTGCAGGATGGCGAAAATAACAGTGAACACCAAGATGAATGGTACCAGGATGTCTGACAATCCCCAATATTGCAAGGTTCCAATAATATCGTATGGATATGCCATCTTATTTCTTCTCCTCCGGTTTTTTTTCTGGCTTAGGACCTTGGACAATCCAGTGCATGAACCAAGCTACGGCCATGATTAAGAGAACTGCACCAACATAATCACGCTGCCAGTTCTGTGCAAGAAAGTCAAGAATCTCTTCAAGCCAGTTGCTTTTTCCACCCTCTGTGGGAATAGCATGCAGGAATATAAGCATGACACCAACAAAATTGATGAACAGAAAAACATACAGCTCGGTGCCTTTTAGTTCCATCTCCTGTTGCTTATACAGTACACCTACCAACATAAGATAAGAAACACTCACGAGCAACAAAATAACGACATTCGCCATTGCTTCATTTATCAAAGCAACCAACTGACCACTTGCCACGACCAGAAAGCCAATGACAAATGCAACGAGCGAATTGAGATTCCTTCGAGGATACCATTCACCACCAATTTTTTCCATCCCTAAGACACGGGTCTTATCAAGGACTGCATAGACTATTGTAAACACAAGGAGGAATGGAAGGATAACGTCATAAACTCCTAATTTATCCAAGAATACGATAACATTGCCCAGCAGTGTTTCAGCCATACCCTCTTTTACACCTCACTCTCTTACATCGAAGCATGATATATAAATGTTTCTCAGAGGACGCTTGCCTCCTGCAAAAGTTTATAGGCAACCTCTTCATTCCCCAGCGCATGCTCAAAGCAGTCATCATGGCAGGCGGATCTGGCAAGAGACTTTGGCCATTGTCACGGAAAAACCAGCCTAAGCAGTGTCTTTCACTGGTTTCAGAAAAAAGTCTGCTGGAAGATGCTGTGGAACGCATGAACTGCACAACAGATAAAGAAAATATATCCATTGTAACTACTCAGGAGATTGAGCAGCAGCTGAAGGCGCTTGTGCCAGATGTTACATATATAAAAGAACCACTTGGTCGCGGTACAGCAGCCAGTATCGGATTGGCAGCGATTGCACAACAAGGGAATCCTGTGATAGTTATAGGGACAGCTGATCATGCTATTACGGATGTAGAACTTTTCGCTCACGAAGTCAAGCAGGCATCTGCTTTGGCTGATAACGACAACATAGTACTTTTTGGTATTCCCATCACGCGACCAGAAACAGGTTATGGATATATCCAACGTGGCAAAGCATTGCCAACTAGGGTGGAAACCTACACTGTTGCGGCTTTTACTGAAAAACCAAATCACACAAGGGCTGTAGAATATATGCACTCCGGAAAGTACTTCTGGAATTCAGGGATGTTCATTGCAAAAAAGAATGTCCTTCTAAGTGGCATAAAACAGCATCTTCCGGAATTATGGAATGGCCTTTCTGTTATCCGCAAGTCCAACTTTGATGCAGACGTCATGAAGAATGTGTTCACTTCCCTTTCAACTGTGTCTATCGATGTTGGAATAATTGAGAAATCAATCAATGCTGCTGTTGTGAACGGCACATTCCCTTGGGATGATGTGGGAGATTTCCTTTCATTCTCACGACTTTCTTTTTCCAATTTATACAGGAGAGACAAAGACAACAACGTTATCAGGGCCAAATACCAAGGCGGAGCTACAAATTCTGTTATTATTGGCACTAACCGCATCATTTATGCTGAACAGGTCTCTGACTGTATCATAGTTGATACGCCTGATGTAGTGATGGTGTGTAAGAAAGACAAATCTCAGGACGTGGGAAAACTTGTTCACGAGCTCGAAAGACATCCGCAGTTCCAACTATACACACAAGGCGAAGGCCCTCTCGCAAGCGCATCATATTGTTATAGCGGCCAGAACGATATCAAGAGCACATGCTTTGTGGCAACTGTTGGAGTAAGTGGATTAGAGATTTTTGTTAATTCTCAATCGGTTATAGTTAAACAAGTATCTAGAGCTGATAAACAGTATTGAAAGATGGACAATAAAGAGGGTTGGCAATAATCATGGGTATCGTGAAGGCATATGACATACGAGGTGTCGTTCCAACAGAGATAGATGCCTCTATAGCAAATAAAGTGGGGAAGGCAGTTGTTGCATTGACTGGCGCAAAAAGTATTCTCATCGCCAATGACATGCGTGTAAGCAGCCCGGCATTAGAGTATGCACTGAAATACGGAATAATTGGCCAAGGCACAGATGCACATATAGCCGGATTATGTTCCACACCACAATTCTATTGGCTTTTAGCTACAAGTGGATATGATGCAGGCATAATGATAACTGCATCTCATAATCCGAAGGAGTACAATGGTTTCAAGATTTGCAGGAAAGGTGCAGCACCTGTAAGTTATGAAACTGGTCTGGCTGAACTTGAGCAGCTGTTGACAAAAGATAGCAAAGACATGAACGGCAAAGGGATTGGCCGTTTTTTTACTATGAATAATAGTTCGCCGTCTCATTATGCACAATTCATTGCTTCTCTTGTTTCTCTCTCCCAACAAAGAAAAGTGGTACTGGATGCCGGGAATGGTATGGCAGGGCACACGTTGCCATCTTTGCTCACGCACTACCCGATGCTGGATATACATCCGCTTTATTTTACCCTAGATGGCACATTTCCTAATCATGAAGCAAACCCCATCAAAGAAGAGAATCTTACGGTTCTTAAAAAAAATGTTCTAGAGAAAAAGGCTGACTTGGGAGTTGCTTTTGATGGTGATGCTGACAGGGGAGGATTCGTGGATGAACAAGGGAAATTTGTCTCTGCCGACATGATTCTTTGTCTCCTTGCAACGGATTATCTTGCAAAGCATCCTAGCGTTCCTATTGTATACGATGTGCGCAGCACCAAGGCTCTTGGTGAAGCAATTGGACAGCATGGTGGAGTACCTGTTGTCTGGAAAGGGGGTCATTCACGCATTAAGCATAAGATGATAGAAGTTCAGGCACCGCTCGGTGGGGAGAAGTCGGGGCATTTCTTCTTTAAGGATTTTTTTTCAGCGGATTGTCCGGATGTGGCATGGCTTCGCGTCTTGCAGATTATGGAAGAAAGAAGAAAATCACTATCTGAGCTTGTTGAATCATTTAAAAAATATTATGGTGGTGAGGAATTGAATTTCCCTGTTCCCAATGACCCACAAGCAGTTATGAAGAAAGTCGAGCAGATGTATTCTGGCAGCGTGATGTATCTTGATGGCTTATCAATGGACATGGGAGAATGGTGGTTTAACCTCAGACCTTCCAATACAGAGCCGCTGCTGCGATTGAATATTGAGTCGAAGACGCAGAGATTGTACGAAGAAAAGAAAAAAGAAGTGATTGCACTGATTACTGGTTTATCTTGAGCTATTCTTTCATTACTTGGGCTTTCATTACTTGGAAAAGATCGTTTGCTTCATCAAGTGTTGCAGTAATATCTTCCTGCATCATATGAGGAGAATATTTACCTTCTCTCACATCAATATATGTCAATGGTTGCATCAGTAAAAATTTATACACCTGACCATTACCTGCAGTTAGTTCTGCTTCCAGACCAGATGGACCATAGAAACAGATAGTTTCTATTCCCCTAGTTCTCGAGTAATTAATTTCTAAATGAGGGTTGATTGTCCTGCTTATGCGGTATGTTTTCTCGCTGATGCGGTACGGCGCTTCAGTATGTAGTCGAGACAAACCCACTTTTATTCCCATAACTGTAACAGCAACTAAACCAATTAATCCTACTCTTTTTGCAGTAAACTTACCTTTTGATTTCTCTGGAGCTGGTAGTTGATTGATAGGTTCAAGTCCAGCTTCTTTGAGTTCTTTGTTGATTGAACTGAGTGATTCCATATTTTCCATCCTCAGAAAACAATGGTTCGGGTAGTCTATATAAAAGTATCCAACAGATTTTTATTCTTACGCCTGTTATCATTTACTAATATGAAAAATAATGTGGAAGGTAGCTCATTGATTATCATCCTCTTCGTTCTTCTCACTGCCTGCAAACCATCAACAGTATCACGAGAACAATGCACTACTGATGAAAATTGCAAGGTGATCTATAGCAGTTGTGGTTGTGCTGCAGTTTCTGCGCATGATACTGAAACATTTATTAAAGAGGATAAAGTATGCATTGTCAACAGTTGCATGACGAAGCAAACAACAACAATTTGTTCTAAAAGCCAGTGTATACTTAAAGAAAATGCTTAAATAACATTACATATAATGGTGCTAGAGGTGATAATCATGCCAACAAAACAAAAAGTAAAAGTCTACTCAACACCAACATGCGTTTATTGCCAGAAGACAAAAGCATTTCTTAAGGAAAACAACATAGAGTATGCAGATATCAACGTTGCTGAAAACGAAGAAGCACGTGAAGAGATGATACAGAAAACAGGGCAGATGGGCGTACCTGTCATCCAGATAGGAGATACTCTTATTGTCGGTTTCGATAAAGAAGCACTCAAAAAAGCACTAAACCTTAAGTAAGCCTTCTTTTTTCTTATTTTTATGAAAGTATTAGTCGGTTGCCCAATCTATGAAGGAAAACGTTACTGCCTTCAGAAATACGTCGAGGGATTGAAGGCGTTGACCTATTCTGAAAAAGATATACTGCTTGTTGACAATTCCCCAACACCAGTATTTTCTGAGGAACTCGAAGCATTGGGCATCCCTATAATTCATACAGGGTTTGAATTGGCAACGCCTCGTGATAGAATAATTCATTGCAGGAACATCCTTCGGAAAAAAATGTTTGAAGGTTATGATTACTTTCTTAGTCTTGAAGCAGATGTTGTCCCACCACCAGATGTAATTGAACGTTTGCTTGCGCACAAAAAAGATATTGTCTCTGCGGTTGTATGGTATTATTCAGAATATGATGGGAAACGTATTCCCGCACCATTACTATGGGACTTTGATCCAAAAGGCGATGAGAAGTATATGGTTTATGTTGACAGAGAAGAATTAGCTAAACCCCAACTAAAGGAAATAAAGGCATGCAGTTTGAGCTGTTGTCTGATAAGTAGAACATTACTAGGAAAAATAAGATTCAGTTATGAGAAGGATAGCTATGATGACGTGATGTTCTGCACCAATGCAAGAAAGCATGGGTATTCAATTTATGTCGATACAACAGTTGAATGTACTCATTACTATGTCAGAAAACCCCCATCACATACTGGCGACACAAAGAAATGAGTAGCATTCAAGAGAAATCACCGTTACAAGTCATTCCGCCAATGATGGCAATTTCAAAAAAAATGCAGAGCTTCCAAAGAAGTCAACATTTCTTGAACCAATAAATGAAAAAGTATTGGTTCTTGGACTTACGAGCGCACAGCGTTCGTGATGTTTTGCATTTCATGCCAGAAGGTAATTCTTTACGCCAGAATATGCTTTATCTCTTTGACTTTAGACATTACCTGATATGTAAGCACTGGTCCCTTGCCCAATGCTTTGCTCATTCTTGCTATCATTCCTTTTATCTTTGCCTCTGCTGTCTCTACGTCCATCTCGGGCATAACGATGTAATAATTATATCTTGATTTTGGCACTTCTGCCATGAAGTCAATATTTCTGATGCTGGTCTCTATGAGAGAACGTGCCTTCACTGCAAGAGATATGGCTACGTCATTGCCACGCTCTTTGACCAATTCATCAAAATTTGCGATACTTAGTGTGATGAGGGAAAGTGGTTTGTTATTCTCCTGCATGCGCTTCCACTCAGTAGCGAGATGTTCCTTAAAATTATTAATGCCACGCACTTGCGTATGATAGAATTCAGCAAAATTTTCCTGCTTCTCGAGTAATTCAGTGAAAGATCCTTGCTCAGCAACTACTCCCTCTTTCAAGAAAATTATCTTGTCAACATTCTTTATAGTGGAGAGGCGATGCGCAATAATGATGGTGGTCTTACCTTTAGTGGCATAGTCAAGAGCTTCTTGTACCTTCTCTTCAGATTCCGAATCCAATGAAGAAGTCGCTTCATCTAGAATTATTATCTTCGGATTCTTCAGTATTGCACGGGCTATTGAGATACGCTGTTTCTGACCACCTGATAAATTAACTCCACGTTCTCCTACCAAGGTGTTATACTTCTTCCTGAGGGTCACTATAAACTCATGAATATTCGCGAGCTTGGCAGCTTTTTCAATCTCTCCGTCAGTTGCATCCAACTTGCCCATTCTGATGTTGTCACGGAGCGATGCGTTAAAGAGTATGGTTTCCTGTGAGACATAACCTATGTTTTTTCGCAGCGAGAACAACTGCACATCGCGTAGGTCATTATTGTCAAGAGTTATCTTACCTTTCAATGGATCAAAAAAACGGGCAATAAGGCTTGCTACTGTTGTTTTTCCTGCACCGCTTGGGCCTACCAAACCAACAGATTCACCTGACATAATTTTGAACGTAACATCATGCAGCACAGGCTCTGCTGGCACATAGCGAAACTGCACGTGAGAAAAACCGATATTGCCTTTAATGGTATTGAGTGGTTTTGCATTCTTTTTTTCAGCTACATGCGGTTGCGTATCGAGGAACTCGAATACCCTGTTGACAGACACCATTGTTGACTGAATGGCAATATTAATACTTCCCAGCTCAGACACTGGCCCGAACAATTTACCGATATAGGTGTAGAGTGCCATAAGTTCTCCTACAGTAATAACACCTGTAATAACCTTGTAGCTGCCATACCATAAGATGACTATCAATGGCGTGAATGTGATAAGCCCGACGATAGTACCACTATAACTCTGCAAGAGGCTCATGTCCAGATTCAGTCTTATGAGGTTCTTGTTTTTCTTCTTGTACTTCTCAAGCTGGATGCTCTCAAGGACAAATGACTTTATTGCCTGTATGTTCACTATGTTCTCCTGCAGAAAGCTGAGCATGTCACTGCCCTTATTGATGAGCACTCTTTTCTTTTTCTTTACCAGGTTCCCGAAGTATTTCTGTGAAATGACATAAAAGGGAAAAAACGTCAATGATGCTAAAGTGACCTGCCAATTGAGATAAAGGCATATCCCGAGAATAAACACTGTTGTCAACACATTCATAAGCACCGAATCTATCACAATCCCGATAAATGATTCTATACCGTAAACATCATCTTCCAAGCGCACAAGAATGTCACCTATCTTCTTGCTGTAGAAAAAACCCAGGTCTAGATTTTCAAGATGTTGGAAAAGCTTGGTCTTGACGTCATTTATTATGTTCTCTGCTAAGAGGGTTGTCTGATAGGACGTGTAAATCTGAACAAAGCTTTTCAGAAAAAAAAGCGCTATAAAGAGAAGCATAAGATAATACAACAATGTGAAATCCTTGCGGATGAGGATGTCATCTATCAGAATTTTCACAAGATAGGGGCTGACTAATGAGAGTGCAGTAAGAAAAACAGATATAATGAATAACCATAAAATGAGATGCCAGTAGGGGACAGCAAAACGCATAATGCGGAGCGATTTGTGCCAGAATGGATGAGCTGCCATGGAAAGTTCTCTTTTTAGACTAAATTAAAATAAACCTAAAGAAAGATGCTATATAAAGGTTTTGAGAAAGAAAAAAAAAGAGATTTATCTTACTTTGACATTAAAGTCATCAGAGCCTAGAAGCTCATTTGCCTTTCTCCTTTTTTCGGCTGCTCCCGTTAACGTGACTCTTAGAAGTGTAGGCGTGTCTTGATAGGTTTTACCTTTGATTTTTTTTTCTACATCACTTTTTTTGACTCTGACGCGAGAAGACCCGCTGCCAAATACGTAATTATCGCTACCATCGTTTCCTTCATATCTCCAATCATTAGATGCCATTCTTTCTTCACCTCAACTATAACCTCTTTTGTCTTTTCTTTTGGTCTTTGCATTTATATATCTTTCTCTAGGTGATATGGCTAGAAACGCAATACTTAAATATCTCCATGTCCTCAGTTTTTAAAAAAGAGGATAAATTCGAGGTGAATGATATGGTAAATCTAAAAACAGGGGAATGGCGTGTAGGAAATCCAAAGAATTTGGCAGAAGGCAAATATTACTCGTTAGACGACATAAATGGTTCTGACGTAGAAGCCTATGCTCCTGCAGATGTAGTGGATAAATTAATCAAGACAAAGACAAAGCAGAAACAGTCTGTCATTGTCGAAAGCTGGAAAGATGTAAAAGGTGTCGGCTGGGTAGCAAAATTAAAAAAGTAATTATTTTATTTTTGTCTTGGATTTCTTATGTACCAGTAAGAATTCTATTCTATTTCTGTTTGCTAAAAAACACAATACTTAAATATCTGTACTGTATTGATATAGGTACATTTCAAAAAAAAAGAGGATAATTGAAAAAACCTCGAGGTGAAGAGAAAGATGGCGAAAGGAAAAACAAGTGGAGTTTATCAAGTCAAGTTAAGAGGGTCTAAACTTGATAACGTGGCGAGCGGACCGATTGATGTACAAGTTGACCTTGACTTAAAGAACAAGATTAGTAAAGATATTGGTGAAACTTCTACTTTCTGGGTAAAAGTTGCCGATGGCAAAGTTACAAAATATGGAAAAAGCGAAAAGGATGTAAAGTAAGAAGTAAATAAAAAGAGGGTCTATTTTTCTTTTTTGTTTTTTTTTTGCTGGTGTTTCATCTCAGCACTTTTTTCAATTTTATCAGAAACCTGTTCTGCCCAATGAACTTACGGTCATATTCAACTTCGGGTAGTTTTCCTGCTTCGAAAGCTGCAATAAGGTCAGCTTTAATGAGCGGTGATTCAATGTCTGCAAGAGAAAAACGTTTTCTCCGGACGTCCATAATTGAACCACCTACGAGCTCGCGGCCGGTAAAGTCAACTTCTTTGAAATGCCACTCGCGAACTTTGCTGCGAGCCATTATTCATGCTCCGGGATAACACCTGTGACAACTACTTTTTTCCTGTTCTTTCCCAAATTAACCTCACGGTACTCTACATGTGGTTTCTTTCCATTTTCAAAAGACTTGGTTAATTCAGCTATTATATCAGGACTCTCTATATTTTCGATGAAGAATTCCTTGTGTTCAGTA
>JAHFLT010000011.1:0-24396 GCA_023264635.1 Candidatus Woesearchaeota archaeon
TTGGCGTACATGACTGTGATTTTTTATCTCTCATCACAATCAACGCTGCCGGGTCCTGTAAGACCATTCGCAGTGCATGATAAAATATTGCATGCGGTCATGTTCGGTGGACTTTCGCTGTTGTTCCTACGGGCGTGGAAAAAAGAGGGCTTTGCTCACGCAGCGGTACTGGCTATAATGGCAACTACTCTTTATGGGATCTCTGACGAGTTCCACCAGTCATTTGTTCCTGGGCGGGTAGCGGATATTTGGGATGTTGCAACTGATGCTGTGGGAAGTTTAGTTGCTTTGGTTTATAGAAAGTAACTCGATTTTGAATTGCGTTCTGCTTTGCTGCTATTTACGAAGTGCCACAAAGAAATCTCTACAGAGATTTCTTGTACAAGAACCAAAAAAAATGCTTTTGCATTTTTTGGTCCAAGAAATTCGTGACGAATTTCTTTGGAATGCTATGCGTTTCTTACCCCGCGAGATGCTAAATTGCTGAAGCAGTTGGTGTAGATAACATACCTGCTGTTGAAGTAGCCGAAACGACTAACAGGCCATAAGACGTTTTCTGGTGGAATCCAAAGCAACGCATTCTGCCTAATCTCTTCGGGTAATATCGCATAATGACGAGACCAGAGCTTCTCGACCAAAGCAGGATTTATTTCGTTTATCTCTTTAATAGAAACCCATCCCCTCAATGAACCAATAGAATACACTTCCTCTCCCGCGTGTTTCAGTTTTCCTCCATTTACAACATACTTCCACGATTTCTCATCCCCTCGGAAATTTTCCGGATCAAGATAGCAATGCAGCAGATTTCCTTCCCGCAGCATTGCCATGCTCAGCCATTCTCCGGAACCCTTGATCATATCATCAGCGATTGCTTGCTGTTCTAAAGATAATCTCCCTTCCAGTCCTCTGCAGATAAGGTCAAAAGCTTCCGCTGGGCGCGGATGGCGCTCGTAGCCACGCTCTCTTAGCGCTCGCAGGTTTTCATCGAATGTATAGAACTTTTTGTATTTACCATCATACACCTTTCTCGGTTCGAAAACAATGTCTGCGAGAGCTGGCTTTACTGTAATCTCTTTTTTTTCATCGGGTTTGCCTATGCCGAAATAGGTGTCAACGCTCATGCTGCCAATAAAAAATGATTGCCTTAAAAAACTTCCTTTGCACTTTCCACTTATTTGAAATAAATAACCTTTTCATCCTGCTTTGAGAAATAAACTGGGTTCTTTGTCAGCGAGTCTAGTAAAATAGGAAGGAGTTTCATGTTCTTCATTTCCTTGGTAGATTGCGGGTTGATGCCATCACGAGGGACTACATTGAGGTGAAATTCGACAATCCCTTGAGGAACATTTGCATTGCGGGAGAGCGAAATGACATGGGTACTACTGCTGAACTTTGAAAGAATCGAGTGGAGCACCATCCTGTCCTCGCTTTTGACTACCAATTTGCTATTTTGTTCCAAAAGGTAATATAATATCTCTGGGATTTTTTTCACTTTCCGTGCCACTCCGTCCTCGTTTTGCCCTTCTGTGCTTTTCGATTGGTTGATTGCTTTGTCAACATAGAGTTCGAGAAGTTCGTAATCTTCCTCTGTGGGCTCGTCTACTTTGGCAAGCACTGCGCACATGCCAGCTGCTTCTTGAGCACGATAATCTTTCCCAACATTATCACCAACCATCATCATCTTCTCAGAAGACACTTTGGTAATGGCAATGATTCTTTCTAGGCCATCCATATGGGGTTTAGGATTGTGAAGAACTTGAATAATATTTTCTCCATATGCACGAATTTGAGCGATTTCTTTGTCAACGTATGGTTTTAGAGAGGGTGGTGTGTACAGTTCATGGTAGTCAAACTTAGTAGGCATTGCACAGATGACTGTAAAACAATCAGGCAGACCCATACGGATTAAACGGCTTACTCCTTTGAACCAGGGTGCATCACTCCAGACAGCTATCTTTATATCGTTATGTTTCAATGTGGATATCGTTTCTGGCACGCCGGGATATGGTTTTGTATATATCTTGCTGATATCTCTTATAGAATAAATCAACTCCCACATCTCCTTCTCGTGTTTCGGATCAAAGTAAAATTCCCTGAAAGCGGGAATACCTTGAAGCACAAAAGAATTGTCAATGCCTTCAGCATTGTTTAACTCTTTGAGCAATTGCCTTACATGTTCTGGGGAGACATTGAGGTGCTGAGCGCCCATGGTCTCAAAGACCTGGAACTTCTTGAGCTGTACTCTCAGGAAACGTCCGAAGGTATGGTCGATGTCAAAAACAACTTGGTCGATGGGCATAATGATTGGGGAAATGGACAAATATAAAAAAGTGTTGTCTACTCTATTCTGATTAGTGGTATCATAAAAAGGGGTATTTTCCTTACTCTGACTTTCTTTTTTCCTTTAATTTTTGCCTTGACTAGACGATGCAAGCCATCCAGAATCAACCATCTCCTTTTGTTGAACATAATATCGATGGGATGTCTAAGGTCTGCTTTGAGAATACGTTGATATTCTTTTGTCCACTTCTTAGGAGAGAGAATGACTTGATTGGGTGTAAGGTCATAACAACCTCCTCGCGTATTCCAAAAAGAAATACCGAAATGCCATGACAACTTTGAAATTGACATTTCTTCTATTGGAACATCTAGTGCCCACACTTTCCTGTTACTCCAATCGAATTCAAAACCAACTTTTTCAATAATTGATGGTGGGACTTTGGTAACCATAACAGGAAAAAAAAGAAAAACGAAAATAAATACTTATGGGATAATGAGTGGGCAGGCGCGATAAAAAATGGACAACGCACGGATGCTGTGTTCCCTCCCTTTCTTCTCCTTTCCGCACCCCTGCAAGCACCAGCCATGCATATAAGAGCTGCTCGCGTCAGCGCCTGACTCGGTTCTACACACAGCCAATCCTGCAGGACAGAAAGTCATTGTCCAAAGGAAGACACGAACAGACGTGCAATTGCCGCTTCCTTATCCTTCGCCCCGCGTGAAGCTCGTTCACGGTAACAGGAGAGAGCTACCCTCCCAGCATAGCCTGCCCATGCTGATGAGCGGTGAATGGTTTTTAAAGATTATGCGGAATATTTATGTAGCGAAGCTGAATGATGACTGCCATGGTTACCCGCATCACTTTCCTTGGCACTGCTGGAGAGACGACAGTGCTGGCAAAACATGACAGGACAGCTGGAGGGATAGTGCTACAGACAGAAGAAAATTCTTTTTTTCTTGACCCCGGACCGGGAGCACTGGTACAGGCAGGCAAGGCAAAGTTGAGCATGCGTGAAAATACTGCCCTCATCATCACTTCTGCACGCATTGAACAGAGCGGGGATGGCAATGCGATAATTGATGCGATGACTGCAAGCGGCATGGATAGGAGAGGAGTGTTGATGGGGGATATGACTACATTGCCGCTTATTGAAAAATACAAGCTATGGTTAGAGAAAATTATCCATCTTGAGCCGGGAAAACGGGTGGGTGTTGAGGATATAGATATGGTTACGTTGCCAACCAAAGAAAGCAATGCTCTGGGAATGAGTTTCCTCACAAAGGATGGCATAATAACATATACCAGTAACACGAGCTACGATGAATCACTTTGCAACCACTATAAAGGCAGCGATATCATGATTCTCAATGTCTTCACCCCAAAAGGAGTCTCTACGCCAGGATTTCTGAATACAGATGATGCTATTGCTATTCTCAAATCGGTAAAACCGAAACTTGCTATCATGACGCATTTCGGGCTTAAGATGCTTAAGGCAGAACCATTGTATGAAGCTCGTGAAATACAACGCCAGACAAATGTACAGGTTATTGCAGCGAAAGATGGAATGACCTTAGCTATAACACCTTATTCTTCTTCCATTATTGTTAAGTAATGGCTCTCTTCAGAAGAGTATCACATAATCAAAACTATGCCATAGCCAATAAAACAGCCAGTTGAAAGGAAAGGCATTGCTGGATAGAAAACATCTTTTTTTGATTGCCAGAACAACAGGGCGAGAGCTATTGTTGCACAAATGGGAACAATAACCATACGCAAGTAAAATGCAGGTGTGAAACCAAATGAGAGGAACACTTCTTTGAACACGACGCTTGTGAAAAGTAGAGGAAACGCCATATCACCACCGCCAAGGACAGCATTACGCACTTTTACTTTTATTGTTGGTCCCTGGACTTTTTGAGTAGACATTGGCTTATACGGCAAAAACAATCCGGCAAACGTCTTTGTCTCTGTTAGAAATTTTGCCATTGTTATCATGTGCTTGCTTTTCCAAACAGCGTACATATCGTAGCTAGAGATAAGCAAGAGAAGGATAGTAACACTCATCAAATTCAGTATGGGTGCGAAAACAACAACGAGACCACCATACATGAGGAGCTCTGTAAGATTATGAACGAGAACATTTGGACGGAAAACTTTCCAGACTCCAAAGAAAATTGCGAGCAGTAATCCCCATTCTTCTGGGACAAATGCCGTCCATGCAATAAGCAGGCAGAATATCACTGATAAAAGATACCAGAATCTCCACAGGTTAACCCTGCCAAAGTGGATAATGAGCAGCATCATGCCTGTAGCTACTAACACGCCAGCCATAATGTACGCAAAAGAATATTCCGGAGCCACTTCAGGACGTTCTATCGCAAATGGGAGAGATTTAAAAACAAGCATTTTTGTTTCGCTGCTTTTCGCATAATCAACATAACGCGCAAGTATGACAATGCCCAGTATCTGGGCAGAAAAGAATAGTCCAAGGAGAACAAGAACAATCATCACGTCGTGTTTCATCAAAAGAAAAAAAGAAAATGGATTATTTAAATGTCTCTGATTCCTTCCTGCGCAACGTAGAACATGCATTCCCCATCCGCAAGATAAGGTGAATCTATGAGCTTGGCAACGCGACTTCCTTTCTTCCCTTTGCGCAGATAGATGCGTGTCTGCGAGTTATGCCCTACTATGTGACCACCAATGGCAGTTGTTGGGTCTCCAAAAAACATATCTGGCTTGACCATCACCTGATTTGTCACATAGACGCATAAATGGTGGATATCAGCTATTTTTGAAAGGATGTGCATGTGCTTGTTCAACTTCTGCTGACGCTCTGCGAGTGTACCACGGCCAATGAACTCTGCGCGGAAATGGGCTGTGAGTGAATCAACCACCACAAGCTTTACGAAAAGGTTTTCCTTTTTTATGAGGTCTTCAACCTTCTCTGCCAACAGCATCTGGTGGTCTGAGTTGAATGCACGTGCCACCCTGATGCGTGATAGAATGAGCTGTGGATCAACACCAGCACCCTTTGCCATTTCGATAATACGTTCTGGACGGAATGTTGATTCTGTGTCTATGTAAACGACATATGCATCTTGGCCACCTAATTCTTTTGGTTTGGCTACATTGACTGCGAGTTGATGGGCAATCTGTGTTTTACTTGAGCCAAATTCTCCAAAGCATTCGGTTATACCACCGGTTTCAAAACCACCTCCAAGCAATACATCAAACTGCTTGCTGTTCGTGCTTATGCGGAGTACTTCTTGGCGTTTTTTCAGTAGCTCTTCTCCAGATTCAAAACCCATTTTGAGGTTGCTTCTGGCGCATGCAATCAATTTCTTTGCAGCTGCTTCAGTCATGCCTGTTGCGTCGATGAGTTCTCCGGGGGTTGCCACTCCAACTGCCATGAGATCACCAAAACCAACTGCACGCAGTTTCTCAAGTGTAGCTGGTCCTACACCTGGCAAATCTTCCAGTGTTGTTATTTCTTTACCACTTGCGGACTTTGTCTCTTCTTGCCCTTCTTCTTCCATCTCTTCACCCATTCGTGGAATTAACTCCTCTGATTGCGCTTTTGCTCTCATGAATATCACCTCGTACTTAAACGTTTAGATGGCTTCTCCATCAACGCCCTCCTGCGCTCGCAGGATAGCGTATTCATATGCTTTGTTCAGTGCGACAACAGCTCTTGGTAAGTCATTGATTCTCAATGAGCTGCTGGATTTCCACTGGCCAGTTTTGTCTTGGTATCTTCTGGTAAAACTGAAGGTTTTGTATTCGTGGCTTTTGCCATCCTTAGAACCAACATTCTTCCACACAGTTACCTGTATTGCTCCAGTACTAAACTTTTTTTCTGGCGTGTTTTTCTCAATTTTTTTTATTTCCATTTCAACTCACCTTCCTTTCGGATTTTTTTCATCTTTTACTTCGGTTCTCCTTCACTTCGTTCGGCTCGCCACCGTAAAACCCCGGGAAAGAAATTTTTCCTGAGCGGCTGCACCGCGACGAAAGCGAGCAACGCAAGCTTACGTTAATTATCTCATTACAGAACTCTGCTTAAATAGCTCACGCGTACATGTCCAGTGTCCAGTGACATTCTTGGAAATTACTTAGAATTCTTTATTGCCACTAATAGACCGTCATCACGATGTTTGTGAACTTTTATTTTCTCAACATATCCGTGATTGCAATTGCTTGGGTCACCATGATTACACCACTCCGCATAGAAATCATCCTGTTTAATTGCATAAAGAACTGCGTCTATAAATCTGCCTTCGAACACATCTTTCATCGGTTCGCGGGAACCATAATCACCCAGAGCTCCGCCGACAATCCTATAAGTTCCTTCTTCTTCAAGCGAATAACTTGGAAAATTCTTATCTTTCTTTATTCTTTTAAGATAGAGTTGTACTTTCCTGACTAACTCATTCTGTGCCATACCAAAGCGGACAAAGACCCTATTTTTAAGAATTTAGGTGATGGAGAACAATTATACCTTTACTTCCCACAGTGATTTTTGCGCGTCGGTGAGAGTCGTACCCCGCGAGACGCCTTACATAAGTAGGTAATACCATACCAACCATCGTAATTGCTGTGACCAACAGGCCACAAAACATTTTCTGGTGGAAGCAAAAGCCATCCGTACTGTCTAATCTCTTCAGGTAATAGTGCATAATGACGAGACCAGAGCTTCTCGACCAAAGTGGGATTCGCATCGTTCACGTCTTTAATGGGAACCCACCAGTACAATGAGCCAATTGAATACACTTCCTCTCCCGCGTGTTTCAGTTTTCTGCCACGCACAACATACTTCCTCTCGTTCTTACCCCACACGAGATTCTCCGGGTCGAGATAACAACGCAGCAGATTTCCTTCCCGCATCATCGCCATACTCAGCCACTCTCCGTAACTGTTCTTCACATCGTCAGCAATTGCTTGTTGTTCTGGTTGTAGTCTCCCCTCCAGTCCTCTACATATAAGGTTAAATGCTTCTGCTGGACGGGGATGGCGCTCGTAGCCGCGTTTTCTCAACTCATGCAGACTTTCATCAAATGTGTAGAGTTTTTTGTGTTGTCCTTCATACACCGCTCTCGGTTCGAAAACAATGTCTGCAAGAGCTGGCTTTACAATGATTTTTTTTTTCTCATCGGGTTTGCTTATGCCAAAATAGGAGTCAATGCTCATGCTGCTAAGGGAAAATGATGACTTTAAAAATACTACCAAAAAAATAACTTTAATACAATCAATACTAACAAAAGAAGGAACAGCACAGTCTCTCCGGTTTTACCTGTTTCGATAAAGCCTGAGATTTTAAAGGTGGTTAATGGATAGAGGTAGTTTATACCACGAACAGTGAAGCTGTCAATTATGATGTGACTGAGGAAGCCTAGCGTAAGAGGAATTGCAAAAGCAGTGCCTGCATAATGAGAGACCACCCAGAATAATCCTGCAATGAAAAAAATAGAGTGGACAATGCCTCTATGACGAAAGAGAAGGGTGATAAGCCATGCTACGGGATAGAACCATTTGCTGATAATGCTCTCTTTATGATCTATATCGGGGAGTAGTGCACCAAACAGTACAAGCCCAAAGTACCATAAAGGATAAACTGGAAGAGAGAGGGAATATGCAAAAAGCGAGAGAAGGAATGCAAAAGCAAGGTGGGTGTAATACATCATTGTGAAGTATAGGTGAGAGAAGGATATAAAATTATGCAAATCTCTCGAGATGCTTCACAACCTGGTCTGGTGTTGGAAAGTGCACTTGCGTAGCATTTAATTCAAGACCTGAAAAGAATTTGTTCTTCTGCACATTACCAGTTACCATAATGTCCCTGCCAATAAGCTGCTTGCGCAGCTGTGTGAGATGAGTTGCGTTCTCACGAAAACCTTGTATCTGTGAATCGTTGATCCCAAGCAATTGCTCAACTTGTTTAGAGAATAAAATAACTCGCATGGTCTCTGTTCCATCATCCAGCACAAGCGGGAGCATATAGCCATAATAAGGAGTCTGGACGTCATGAAAACCACAAAGCCATTGCTCTCCTTGCTGTACCATTCGTCTGCGGCAGGTTGGGCATTGTTCGAAATAACGGATGTCCTGCATTGCCACGACTGTTCCATACACACAAAGTGTGGAATCCTGTTCTGTTATAACTGATAACGGCTTTCGCATCACTTCTGCTGTTGCAAAACGTGTGTAATGGGTAAAGTGAACCTCAACTTCCCCTTGTTTATTAAGCTGAACTCGCGGATTCTCTATTGTGACTGTGTCTCCCTGTTGTAATGTCTCAAGTACCTTCGACTGCTCGTCCCAAAGTACAACTCTCCTCGAGCACGTTGCACCCTGCAGAACAAAACTACCAACACTACCTTGTTTGCCATTCTTCTCATACTGCCTAACGGGAAAGAGGCGGATTACTTTTCCAACAACCTCGCTATACCTCATTCCGGGAACAAGTTTCTCTAATGAAACGCGCTTGGAATAAAGCTCTTTTGCATTGATTCCCAGTTCATTTGCCACAATGTGCAGTGCGCCATCTTTTGACAAAAGACCTTCCATCGCATGCTGCTTTTGCGCGACACGAGCAAGAATCTCTTCCTCAGACAACCCAACGCGACTCTTTATATGTTGCAGCAACTCTGATGTGTCCATGAAAAAAATGACTTGGTATGTTCTATAAATACTTTGCGAGAAGATTTCAATTACATATTTTGAGCTTTACTTTAATGATATCTGTTGTTGTTGGCAATGGATATTCCTGACTGTCGAGCTCTGCTATTGCTGGACATTTACCATCTTGTCCTGCAGATGTCTTCTTTAATTCGGGAATAATCAGTTTGTCTTCACGTTTCACGCTGAATTCATAGCCGTATTTCCATTTTTCCACTGTCTTTGCGAGAATCTCCTCAGCAATGACACCCTTAACGTACTGACATGAGAGCGTTGGTTTTGTACTCTGCTGCTTGCAAACCACGCTCCCAGAAGGCTGATTCTCTGCACAATCTATCAGTAAGTCCTGCAGTCTTGGCTTTTTCACTGCATCACAGACGGTATCTGAAGTAGCAAGCATGGCACTGATGACATTATTCGCGATTTGTGCTCGACCAAGCCGTTGTTTCAGGATATCTGAATCTCCTGGAGTTGAGAAGCGCAATAAGAAGAGGAGGCCCATAATGACAAGGACAACGACAATGGCTATGCCCAATATCTCTGTCTGTCCTTTAGCCATATGCCACCACCTTAAGCACAGCAAACACATACCTGTCTTCATTGGGAAGATACACTGCTATGGGTGCTTGGACCATCTCCTCACTTACCGTTCCTGGTTTCTTATTGTCATAGAATAAAATTGTTTTTGCATCAGAAGGGGGATACAGTAGCTCTATCTCAACTTTGCTGTATCCCAGTATACCATAATAATAATTCTTGTTTGCTTTTAGGATTGGAGTTGCTTTCTCTATTTTGACTCCGTCATAACAGTTCTCTTTCTGAATAGCATCTTCAGAACATTGTACTTCTGGCAGATATGCAATGCGCTGGCTTATTTGTATTGCATCCTTTAGACGCTGCTCGCGTAGTTCGTCCCTTAATGCTCCACGCTGATATTGGACATAGAAAATGATACCAAGAACAAGAAGCACTGTGAACAATAACAAAACTGCGATATTTTCTCCCATTTTCACTTGTGCTTTTTTCATAATTAATAGATGAGTGGACATGATTGCTGCTGGAGGAGGTGATTACTTTTTTTGATGCTCTCGATAATATTTGCATTAAGAGAAGATGGATTTTTTTTCAATTGCTCAAGCGGGGCACTATACGTGCATGACCTATCTCTTGGGCTATTATCTTGAAGAAATTTCTGCTTTTCATCATATATCTGCGCAAGATACCCAAGTCGTTGGTATGCCTTATCGAGATTGCATTTGTACGTCTCGATATTGTCTGCAAAGATAGCACCGTAAAGCATTGGCATGCCTATTATAGGCAGGGGTGGATCTTTTGTTTGCCCGAGAGTCCTTGGCTGCAGGAACGTGAGTATATTGCTTGCAGTGTTCACTGAGAGACCACTTATTTTTTTCCCTGAAAAAGCTGGGGGAAGCGATGGATTTGTATTAACGAAAATGAACCTTGTCTGTTCGTGCCCAGTTGGTTGTAAAGCGGATGCTCTTGGACAAAAGGTACTTGGACAGAAAAGAAGGGTCGACATATTCTTAGGAATAGTATCTTGCATAGTCTTGATAAGTGAGTCTGTGGGATCTCCAACAAAGACATACAGTATACCCGGACTGGTAACTGCAATCATGTTTGTGACATAGAATGGCACATTCCAATCAAATGACCATAAACGCAATCTTGTTGTTGTGACGCTGGATGGCCCAAAGACGATTTTGTTGCGGTAACTCTTCTGCTGACCATTCACGCTGAAGCCTTCGCAGCCAAATTCAATTTTTGATTTTGGTAAATCATCTATTGGTAGAAATGTTTTGGGACTCACTTCTGTGCTTGTCAGGAGAAGTGTCAGTGTGTCTGCTATAAAAATGGAAGATTTTTGCTGTGAGATATCCCACCCCTTGAAAGCAAAAATTACAAATATAAGAAGGATAATGGATCCTGCTACAAGTGCAAAAATGAGCTGAAAGGGTAGCTCAATTTGCCCTTTGTTATGTAGATATACGTGTTGGTTTAGGCTCAATTTGCGTACCATCTCCTTTTCCCGTTAGCTTTAAAGAAACTCTGCCACCATGAGCAGAGATGCAGACGGTCCCTTCACCTAGCTTTATTTTCTTGACCCTCAAAGGCCTTATCCCCGGCAGGAGAAAAACATTATCTGTTTTATCTTGCAATGCATTACAGATTGCTGGGCTGTCGTGGGCATCGTAATTTGCACCGGTTAGTTTACACAGTCCTGCACCATCCTTCCCGGAGGGCTGAATTGCTTTGGTTTCATCTGCAAAACACACTTTCTCAACCGCAGGCAGGCAGCTTCCTAAAGGCACATCAAGCTCTTCGATGCGCACAGAATCATACTGAGATGAAAGTGTTTCTATTTTCGCCCGGAGATTTTCTTCAAACCTTACGAGGGATATTTCTTCAGCGCGGCACTGAATACCTTTTATAGCCCTATATCCGTAAAACAAGATAAGCCCCGATATGAAGAGCGCTAAAATGTACAACATTAACTGGTCTATGGCAAATCCTTTTTTCATCGCAAATGTAAGCGATAGAGTATATCCACCACATCCTCCGCAGTCAACACATTCTTTCTTTCCAATTCCACTAAAATCGCTTTCACCGCATTTTCTTCGATCTTCTTATGTTTAAGGAGATATGCAAAGAGAAGTTCAGTCACGTACATATCTATTCTCTCATCTTTGGGTAATGAACTGACAAATGCAATAATGTCTGATGGGGTTATAGTCTCCTTTGCTTGTAGCTGCTTTATTCCTTCGATGACTTCTTTCCTTACTTCTTCTTTTTCCGTACCAGAGAGCATTTGCTTGACAATGTTCTTTTCGGGCTCTGCCTTTTGATGAGTAACCTCGCGCAGTTCCTCATATGATGGAGGAGGTTGTTCTGGCAATTGCTTTGCTAAGTCACCGAATACGTTTTCTACGTTTTCTTTTGGAACATCCTTCGCCAAACGTTCGAGTTTGTCGAATTGCTTTTTCTCATCGTGTGTTATAATCTCATGCAGTCTGGCAAAGACATCCTCTTTTCCGAGAGAGGTCAGCTTTGCGAAAATATTTGTTATGCCCTGCGTCTCCTGGACATATTTCTTTTCCAGTGGCAATGGTGTGACTTTCTCTTTGACCTCTGTCTTTTGCCGTTCTACTGGTTTTTCAAAGCTTCCAAAGAGCTTCTTCCTTTCTTCTTCCCGCTCAGCAAGTTTCTCTCTTATTGATTCCCGACGTTTCTCCTCGAGATACCTTTGTTGTACCTCTTGCCTTCGTTTAGCTTCGAGCGATGCCAACTGCTCAGCGCTTGCTTCTGTCACTGGCTTTTCCAGCTTAGGTAGCTGATAATAATATTTTTTGTATACGAGATAACCAACACCAGCGACTACAAAGAGCAAACCAAGGAATAATAGCAGTAATGGTATTATTTTTGTTGGTGATTTGCGTGGGCAACCATACTCATCTACATCAGTATATTTAGGGGTATTTGGACACTTGTCCTTGTCATCAGACACACCGTCGTTATCTGCATCTGCTAGAGGTAGTGGACACCCTTTATTCTCTTTTGGACCTGCTTGGTCAGGACAGTTATCTTCTATATCCGGCATACCATCGTTATCCCTATCTGCTTTGCGTTGTGCTTCGCTGCACCCTTTAGCATCTACTTTTTCACTGGATAATGTATTCGGACATTTGTCCATCTCATCTGGCACACCGTCTTTGTCTGCATCCTTTTTCTTTTGTGACTCAGCACATCCTATAAATGGCCCATCCATATCTACTTGATCCCCAATAGGAGTATCTGCACACTTATCTACCCAGTCCGGGATTGTATCTTTGTCTGCATCTGATACAGTAAGGTCCTTAGTGACTGCTGTTGTGATGCAGTTGCCCAACGTATCGCATGCAATAGCGCAGATTTTCTTTGAAACTAACAGATCGAATGGGCTTGTATAGAACAACGAGGGAGCACAACTTGTATCTTCTGTGAAACCATACTTGATAGAACTCGCATCACAGCCAGTGTCATCTTTGCAGATGATGCTCACTGATAACCCCCTGGGCGTTTGCTTCGCATCGATGGATAATGTTGGTGGTTTGGATTCCAGACACTGCGGAGATTTGGCAGAATACACCAGTACCGGTTCTGACTGGCAGACTGAGCTTACTTGTTTTAGTTTGTTTCTTGCAATGACTGCAAAAGTATACGATTCCCCAACAGAGAAATTAAATTTACTTAAGAAAACTTGTGATGATGCTGTTGGAGTGTCATTGATAATGAACCGTACTTTATCTCCTGAAAAAACAGTATAGTTATATCCTTCTATATCGCTAACATTATCTGATCCTTTGAATGTTGCGGTAAACGTATATAATCCTGTTTTTTTATCTGGACAGCTCGCATTTGCAACAGAGCATGACTCGAGCAGTGGTGGAGACAAGTCTATACTGAATGAATGCGTTGCACTCTTTTCTTGCAGGCGTGCACCTGAAAGGTCTGAGAACGCTCTGCATGTGGCTGTGCCACTGTACGCGCCTTCTACAAGCGTCCCTACATCATATGTATGCACTTTTTGCTTGCCCTGCATGTCCCGCGTTGTTCCTGAGAATGCGTATGTGCATTCTGCGTCTTTATTGGTGCTTACTTTGACAATAACATGCGCATCTCCTACCAATGCTTTCGGCTCATCGATTGTTACTGCAAGCTCCTGATCAACTAATGAGAATGAAATTTCCCTATTCCCTGCTTTGTTGCCTGCCAAATCTTCACAGTTTATAGTGTCTGTGTACGTGCCGGTTTGTACAGTAGGAAGCGTTACAATCTGTGCATGGACTTGTTTGAATGTGTCCTTCTTCTGCGCATCCTCGCCTGCAAAAAAGTCCATCTGGTCATAGTTAGTGGAGGTCTTGCTGAATTTACATACAGTGATTTCATCTGTCTCGACACGCAACGTTGTCTGCAACGGCTGCTGATTTATCACAGCTGGCTCAGCAACCGCTTTTGTTATTTGTGGTGCTTTACCATCAATGCTTAAGGCGAATGTTGCTGCAACAACCTTTAGACCATCATCACATTTCACGTAGAATAAGGTTGCCGTAGGGGGAGTAACTTGGGTAAAACCGAGCAGTTTATGCACAAGCTTTTGCTGCTCACGCCCTGTCTCACTGAAGAGTGAATATGCTCCTGTGGGTGAGAATGCATATGAGCAGGTGGCATACCGTGTCGTGAATAGTTCTATATCAAACGGTTTTGCTGTTGCCACTCCGTGCCGCGGCTTAAGCATGGTTATTTCCGTCTCATTTGCCTCCAGTGTAAAGCTCGCTTCTGTTGCTGCCCGCTGCACATTGCCAATGAAATCTTCTGCCTTTAATTGGAAGGTATATTGCCTGTTTGCCAGTGGCTGCTGTGCCACAAACGTATAGGTTTGGTTATCTATTGTGCTTGTGCTGAATGTGGTTGAGGGACTTTCTTTCAGTCCCTGCGTCAGAATGCGCACTGGCTCATCATAGGTTGCTGTTATGGTTGGTAATGGAGTTTTTACTTTGCCATTTTCTATAGTACTAACTATAATAACTGGTGGGGATGGCGGCTGCTTGTCAGCTATCAGCTTTGCCAGGAAAATAAAGTCCTGTAAGGTTTCAGCGTCTTGACCAATAAAAGTGATATAGTTAGGGATTGTTTCTCCTTCAAGTGAAACAAGCTTAATGGGCAGAGAAAATTGGTTGTTTGATACGGGAACCTGCTGCAGCTTATCTGTAAAGTATTGGAGATTAGTTACTTTATTGACTCTTCCATTGAGTCTTATGAGATCATCATTATCTCTGATATTGTAGAATGTATCTTCTCCTATTGTTACTGCTACGACCTTATCTGCTTCGACGCTGGTGATCTCGATGCCGGGTACAATATTATCGATCTCTATTTCACCTTGTTTTGTCTGTGCATTATCTGCATAATCCTTAAGCGTCACCTGGAACGGGATCTTAGTCCCATGCGCTACGCTCGCAGGGATGCTAAAATCATACGCATAAAGATCACTTGCTGTGTGGGGGAACTGGAATGTCTGTTGGGGAATAACACTTGTATCAGACGCACGATACGGTCCAAGTGACAATGTGGCATTCAGATCATT
This sequence comes from Candidatus Woesearchaeota archaeon, assembly GCA_023264635.1. Classification (GTDB taxonomy): domain Archaea; phylum Nanobdellota; class Nanobdellia; order Woesearchaeales; family JAGVYF01; genus JACQSS01. The sequence continues at coordinate 15,102 of JAHFLT010000011.1, forward strand.
ACGTTCGTTTATGACTTTTGCCGCGATGCGAACACTTTGTCCAGCACGAACTCTTTGTGGATAAATGAGGTCAAAGGAAGGTGCTGTCTTATCTACAACAAAGGTAAAATTCCAGTGTCCGGGAGTTCCTTGACCAACAAGAAAAGCATCTACTCTCAGACTATACTCTCCATCAGGTAGCGCAAGAAGATTCGCAGTGTATGATTGTGGTCCTGTTGAGATAGTATTCTGGTCAACAACATTGGGTGATAGTGGTATCTTTAATGCAACTTGCTGGCTGAAGTCCAGTGCGAATGGTGTTGGCGTGTTACGCACAAACCATTTGCTGTTTACTTTTCTCCCCGCTGGAATCGAGAATGCTGGTGGATTGGGTGTATTAGGAATAAAGAAGAATGAATAATTGTAGCTAAGCATGTTTGAAGCAGAATCATTTGCCAAGATAGTGACATCATACTTTGCCTGGCTAAAGGTATCGCGATGTGAGATGCTCAAGACATCATAATCAGCATTGTCTGGATTTACTATTGCCTGTGGCGCCTCCACAAGCTTTATGCCATTCGTGAATACTTGGAAACTGCTTGTCCCTGAGCCCGATTTCAGCTCACGTATAACCACTTTCATTATCTGTAGTGGATCCCCTATTGTCCAGTCTTCAGCTGGATAGAGTTCGATTATTTGGGGAGGGGTATAATCATAGAACAGTTTGAAGACATCTGTAAATGGGGTTGGATTGTAAGGAGTCTGGTACGCATTCAACCGCAAATAATTTAGGCTATTACTGAGATTTATTGTACCAGTGAACCTGTCACCGGGCCTTTCTTTATCGAAAATGGTGATATTCTTGTTCCGCACAACAGGAGCTTCCAAACCCGGTGCGATGGTGAGTGTTGTTACACCTCCTGATTTTTGTACATTTGTTATGCGATAGAAATCTTTATAGGGAGCATATTGTCTAAAATGACCTCCGGATTCATTGACGTACAGGAACTCTGCGAAATGGTCTGTTGTAACGGGAAGCTCTCCACGTAATCTGACGGTTGTTGCACCGAGAGGAGCGTCTTCTTCTACAGTAGGCTGGCTAATGATACGCGTCTCTGGCTCGGCATAGCTGTACACACGCTGCAATTGTCTGTCAAAAATACCGAGATAATAATTAACAGTCAGCTGGAGCAATTTGGTAAATCCCGGTATGACGAGTAATTCTCTGTTTGTATAGAAAATACCACCTTTGGAATTTGTATATGTGCCAAGTGGAGGATCGAGAATAGGCGGTTCCCCTAAGCGTGTGTCTATAGTGAAGTCCCTTCCGCTGGTAATGGCTGTTCCCGGCACCCTGTTACCATCAAACGCTAAGATACCAAATTGTGCTGGAGCGAGAACATTACGGATAGCATAGAGGGCGAGCTGTGCATGCCATTCTGTCTTCTCGATATTGACTGGATACGGCTTAGTGACATTAATAATACTCACTGTCCCATTCGGGTACGTGAATGTAAGCTCACTGATATTTAGTAATGGTTCAGATGAAGATATGTTAATGATGTAATTTGGTGGGAAAATTCGTGTCACTGTCGTAACGCTGTGGGGAGTTGGCAAGATATCAAGAATGCGTATCGTAAATGTTGGGGCTGTTCCATCTATGGAGGGGATAATTGTTTTTCTTGGCTCGATGTTGCCGCCTTTATCTGCGGAATAAAATGTAATAGGGGTAGAGTTATCCAATGCTATTGAACCAGTATATTCTGTAGTGGGATTACACCCACTACCTACGCAGAAGAATGTTTTATTGCATCCGAATTCCCAATGAAAATTATTACTTACGGTTTCTGGATCCTTACACGCAAGCTGAAAATTAGTTCTTCCCCTGAGGAACTCCCCATTATAATTGATGGCCGTCTGTGGTGGGACCATATCAACTGCAAAACGTATCGTATCTCCATCATTGCCCCTTATCCTATTTGTTTGCGTGAAATTACAGCGTACACTATATGCTTTTGCTGTCAAAAGACTTGGCACTGAAATGATGGAGTGATGGAGAGTTTCATTAGCAATATCTGCTGCAAAAGAGAACAGCATTTGATCATAGACGTCTGTTGTTTCTGAATACCTGCATTTTGCAGTGGCTGCTGTCCTGACAGAGAGACGGATATTCTGATTAAAAGCCAATGTCTCGTTAGGGAGTGGGTTAGTTATACTTTGGTCCCCATCAATCAGAATACGGAGTTGGCCAATATTATCATTTCCTGCACGGTCTGTGCATGCATATGAAAAGACATATTCCCCATCGCGCAATGAGACATATTGGAGAGTATGCTTTGTTATGGGCTTGTTTTGCAGTCCTGTATTGGGTGCTGGGGAAACAAGTGTATTCCCTTGAGTAAGGTTCGCAGAACAGATAACAGTGGGTAACACATTATCGCTCACCTGTATTGTAACGCCCAAGTCCGATCTAAAATCTCCATTGGGCTGCTCATTGGCTGTATAATTCCACGTGACGGAAATACTGGGAGGCACTGTATCCACATAGAAACTGAAATTCTTTACTACTTCCAGATTTTTTGCATCATCGATGGAGTAATATCTGAGTGTATACATTCCTGATTTTGTCAAATCAGTTATATCAAGAGAGAATACATTATCTTTTGCGAGCGTGTTTGGATACGCTGACAGAGATGGTATAGAGGACGATACAATCGAATAGAATGTCTGTACCTTATTGCCACTGTAGACATTATCCAGCACAGTGAACGGGATCCTGATTTTACCAGTGGATACTCTTAGGGGACTTACCAATGTTATTGGGGGTTCTCCGTCACTATTGCATTGGCTGTCACTAGCTGTACAGTCATCCTGCGTGTCACTATCTGCATCCTTAATGCATTGATTCTTTGCTTCAACCCAGCGACATTTACCTACCCCAAAAAGATCATCGCTGGTAGTAAGCACTTTATGCGTGCCGCCAGAACGCACTGACTGTGTATAGAGAACGTCCACTTGTACATTTTTTGTGGGAGCACAGTCCTTCTTTTCTCTGTAGTCTGCACATGCAACAGCCTTTTTTTCTTTACAGAATTCACCATTAAAATGGCACTCACCGTACAATGAGCATGTGTCTGCATCGCATTTGTTCATGAAATTGTTGAAAGGCACATGACAACGTGAGCATTCCTGTTTTGTCTTCTCGCTAGGCCTACAAACTCCTCCTCCGAATTCACGCAATGCGCTGGGCATCCATTCACATGGGCCAACATGGCATTTTGAATCCTGTTCACACGCTTGTTTTCCTTTGTAATCATAACATGAATGGGTAAGGGCGCATGCATAGAATTTGTCAATCGGTGTTGCAGATGTATCAAAGAAACAGACGGGAATATCTCTGCATGGGGTGTCCACGGGGGTAAGACCTGTCAGACTAAACTTTGCACGAGCGTCTGGATGTTTGCCAAAAGTACCTAATGGGTCATTGCAGTCTTCACAAAGACTTTGAAACGCACATTTCGTTGTACCATCATTAAATGGGCCAATACAGTCAAAGCTTGCCTTGGGCTCACCACCTGCAGTACAGTTCTCCACCATTGTTTTCTTGTTCTCAGTTGTGCAGTCGAAGCGCGCCTTTTGTTCACAGAACTCTGTCTTCTTCTCATAACATACCTTGTCTCCTGCTTCCTTGCACACGATATTTGATGCCTTATCCTGGACAGGATTAAAATTAGAACCATCGTATTTTGCTACAACAACATAACAGTAATTAGTGTTATTGACGATATCTTTGTCATCAAAGGTTGTGGTTTGAATTTCTGTTGCACGAAGCTCTCCTTGATTCGGGAGCTGTGTCCTGCATACTTGTTCTGTTCCTTGGCATCGCTTGACTGAATAAAAGTTTGGCTTGCATGCATTTTGTGTCACACTGCTCCACGTCAAACTCAATTGTTGCTGATGTTTTTGCGTCGTGATAGGATTTAGTATGGGCTCAGCTGGATTTTGGTTGCAAGAGACAGGGCATGTACAGTTTCCGAAACATTGCCCAGGACATTTTGCATCGAGTATGGGAATAGGTGGAGTAGCTGCAGGATTCCCTTTATCACAATCCTCATAGACATCTATCTTTCCATCACCGCAGATAAAATCACGTTTGCACGTGCACGGATTCTGTTCTCCTGGCACTGGTGCTTTGCATGCGAATCCGTTGCAGGCAAAATTATCTGCTCCATCACATTCCTCATTCCCTTCTCGTTTTTCATTTCCACAACTAGGAAATAGAGGATTACATTGACAGGTGGTAGCATTACACCTTCCGGGGCATGCGAGATCAAAACCACCTATCTTCCTGTTGTCTGTATCATACGCTGCATCACACTGCTCATTGCCTCTGGGAGGACCGTGAAGGAGGAAGTCCCCACATGTAACAGGACAGAAACAACCGCTTTGGCATTTGCCCGGGCACAATGAATTATCTGTCCCATCACATTCCTCAAACTTGCCATCTTTGTTTGGCAACTGCCGTACATTGTCTCCACAAACTCCTCCGGGCTTACACGCTGGATCTGCAGTACAAGCTGAATCTGCACAATCTGTTAAGCCATTACAATCGTTGTCAAAAGTATCAGTGCAGCTTGTTTCTGTTGATTCGTTGGTATACGGTGGTGGTGGAGGTATTGCTCTGTTACGAATATTCCTGCTTAAGGCATTACATGCTGCATCGCATGCATCTGTATATCCATTGTCATCTTCATCTCCTGGCTTGCTGCAGTCTTCGGAAACCGCTGTTGTCGCCTTCAGAGTAACATTATACCCAATGGGTTTGTCGAGAAGAGTTACCGTACGTGAGATACTTGTTTCGTATCTCTCTTTTGATACCTGGATTGAGTACGTCCCCGGAGATAGTTTACCGATGCTATATCCTCCATTTTCATCAGTGAGATTGGATTCACCACCAAGGACTGTTACAGTTGCGTTGTTTAAAGGAAAAACCTTACCAGAAATATCTCTACGTGAAACAACTCCACTAACAAAATACATCACTGAACTGCCACATGCTGACAAACATTGTTGCTGATTTGGGTGGACTGAATTGCGCTGTTGGCAGCACCATGGGTTTTGTACTGTTGTGTTTTCAGCACCACAAGCACAGCCAAGATCGCTCTCTATAGTTTGCCCATTACATGTTGTGAATGAACACGCTGGAGGTCGCAAATTGCATTTGCTGTTGCATGTTACTCTTGTGTTCACGCCAGGATAGAAAAATTGTCCTTGCGCACCGCATTTGATTTGGTCTGTATTCGGAGTCGCTGTCCCTGTTTGGCAGCAGCATCCTTTGACACATTTCGCTGCATCTGCATCAGTTCCTGTCAGGCTGGAACAAGTTACGCCTGCCTTGAATAGTTCTCCAGTCCCACTGCACTCTCCTTGTGTTTTTTGGTCCTGACATCCGCTGGTCGGTGAGATACAGCATCCTTGTGTACTGGATTGAGCTGCAACAGGAGAGGGGACATAAGAGGTGAAACTAATGATGACCAAAGCTAGAAAAAACATTGTAAAGAGTACAAACTGCCACTTCTTCATTGTCACCATCTTTTCACTGATTTCTCGACGCTAAACAAAAGCAAGATGATATTTAAAGCTATTGGTGGAGCAAACCGTATTTTCTAAGGTCAAATTGGTGTTTTTTGGCAATTGTCATCGCATAGTCTTGTATCCTGTGGATCAATTGTCCCGGGAGGCACCCCGTTGCATACTACATTAGTACATCGACAATTATCTGCATAAGTACAACCACCTGCCCCATCGCATTTTGCCTGACAAATCAAAAATGCTCCTGTGGGCTTGTCATACGTGTTGGGAGCATTTCGTGCGCTTGCCAGACGGAACGCTTTATTACAAATACCATTTGCTGCCGGATCTCTCAGAAAATTCTTTTCAAATGAATCTCCCGGAGCATAAGAGAAACAACCAGCTGTTCCTTTTGCAAAACAGTTGTCTTTATTCACACCGGCTGGCCCAGTACACCGTTCATCCGGTCCTTCCGTATCAGAACAGCTTTCGTTGAATGTAATGGAATAGTCTGCAAGTCCTCCACACACATTCCCTCTGCTCCCAGAACAATGTTGAGTAAAAGAAACTATATAGATATCATTCTCATCTTCTCTAGTTGATTGGTTCTTAGTTATATCTGGTGGTTGAATAAGATCCTTCACCTTCCCATCTGCATCAGCAGTCTTTGCCGGAATCACCTTAGATGCATCAAATGATGGAAGATTCGGACTACAGATGGGCTTCTGTGTGGAAAAACACACTTTTCCCGGTGGGCTATATGTCCCGAAACCGGGAACATTTTCTCCTTTTACTACTTTTGGACCATCTGCATAAGGATCACCTTCACAACAGACGTGCGGTGCATAGAATGGATCTCCTTCCTGAAAGGGATAGGGGGGATGTGCAGATGGGTTCTTGGGATCATAATCTTGTACGCCTACGATTGCTGGATCTGCATCACGATGCGGCAGGCATTGCAGGACTTTAAGACCTTTCACGTCAAATTCGAACTGTCCACTTTTGAAACGTACTTTGTCTCCTGTATTGGCAAATGGTTCAGGCTTTATGGTTTCTATAGATGGTGAAAGGGAAGGCATCTGATATGGTGACTTATCTGTTTTGTACACTTTATACGGTTGCTGGCCAAATGCTGTGGAAATTCTCCACTCATATTCATGCCCGCAATCCAAAAAGATGCACCTGCTATTGGCTTGCAGCAAGAATGGGTCTTCGATTGAAGCTAATAAAGGAGGCACATCGTGGTATATGCTTTTACCAGTAACATTGAAGAATGGCTTGTCACGCACAAAGATAACAACATTTTGGTAGTCTGTAAGCCCTTGCCTGTCCTTGACGCTCACTTTGACAACGTGTTGACCTATATCTGTATGATTAACGATTATGCTGGCATTCTGCTTTGTTTGCTGGTATAACTGTGATGTTGTCCATGAATGAGGGGGGGTATTTTTTCTTAGGATACACTTCTGAGGGTCTGTCCGTAGAGTAGGGCAATTATCGTCAAAGTATTCATCATAATCTTCTTTCCATTGTGCATAATCATACTTGAGAACGGTTTCTTCATCAGGATCCTTTCCTGCAGGATTTAATCTTAGTTCGCTCTCTTCTTCCACCAGAATGTCATAATCAAAAACAGTGGGAATATCATGTATCCATTCCAAAGCAGGTATCCTGTTTTCACGTGAGAACTGGAAAATGTATGTCTTGCCATCCAGCTGGGATTGAGTGTCGGAAATTGCAATGATATCGTTGTACTCAGCTCCTTTACACGTAGGACATGCATTCTGGACTTTATGCAGAACGAATCCTCCTTTATACTCTGGTAGCAGTACACCATCTTTCACCGGATCAAAAGAATGGTCAAACCTGTCGCGTGTTATAATGGCCTTTGCAAACTCATGCAGTGCCTTAAGCCGTACAGGTAGCTTGGTTGAATGACTCAGAACATCTGTTACATACTTCTTTTCCTTTGTTGAAAAAGTAAATGGGAACTCCATGCTAACCAGAACGTCTGCCATCCCCATAGTGACATTAATAGTTAGATTGCCGATCCCCTGTGCAGCGAAATGAAGTGCTGAGAAATTTATGCATTGAGCTGTTCTGTTTTTGACAAACTGAGTTAGTTGTTGCTGTAGTGACGTTACATCCTCATAACTCTCACACGGCCTGTACAGTGATGTTATGTTTAACATGTTTGACCCCGAAGGATCACAGAGATTGTGGAGGACGTCTCTCCCATAGTAGGGAAAATCTTTTTTTTCGAGTTTCCCTTTATAGGGATAATCTGGCACAGGAGCTGGAGGATATGTAGAGGAATAGAGAGGTTCACGCAGTCCATAGGCAACGCTGTAATTGAAAAAAGTCAATGATGAATCTGTTTTAAGGACACCGGGAATGTAGCCTCCATTGAATCCAATGAGAAGAAGCCCATCCTTCGCGCTCTTTTCAAGACACGTTGTTACATATGATTTTATTGTCTGCAAAGCCTCTGTATGCGCCACAACCTTCCCTGGTTCTTTCGAGACCTGTTTTTTTGTAATGATAAATACTAGAAATAACACTGTGATTAGAACAACAAGTCCCAACAGCACAAAGAGCATCACCTGTGCACGTTTCATTGGATAATGGGAATTGGGGGAGGTACATCATTTAAACGGATAGTGATAGTAGCAGGTTTTGCTAGTTGTCTGTCATACTCATCCTTGCATTGGGCGAAGTAGTTATATGTTGTCTGATAAATTGTTGGACAGACAGTTGGGATACAATAATTGGGATTTTGTGAGACTGCTGCTTTGCATCCTGTCTTTCGCATGTCATTTTGGATTCCATCACAGAGTGTAATAGTATTCTTCTGTATTGCCTGTTTGAATTTCTCATCGTCTGTATTCTGCGTGGGCACGTTTTCTCCACTCTTGATTTTCAGATAATCGGAGTACTCATTGTTGCATCCTGTCTTCTCATCACTCCGCACGACATTAGAGCAGAGATTTGTGAACTTGCCCAGGCTTGAACACGACCAATACTTTACATTAGCTGACAAACTAGTATCACTCTCACGGGTTGTATCGCTGCTGCATGCTGCAAGAAGTGGATCTACTTGACTTCGTATAGATACTGCTTGAGTGTGATGAAGATTATCAGTAGTTGCCATCGCAGGCAAAGTAAATGACAATGCTGCTTGTGTTGGGGATGCTACACAGACTGCCTTTCTGGTTGTGGTCACACCAACATCAAAAGACAATACATTGACTTTATCAGCACTTGTTGGGAAACTGTTTACAATACCGAGCACCGCATTATCAAACACAAACTGCAGCTTATATGACTCCTGCATCTTGTTACCAAATGTATCTTTGCAGCGCATGAACACGGTATTTTCACCGCTTGCTGGCGTGAACGTACTCTTGTGCTCGATACCAGTAGACTCTGTAAAAGAATTAGGCATTTCATCAAATGGTCTGTCTTCTGGTCCAAAACGGCAGATGCTGTTTTTGTCAGTCGTTGCATTGATGAAATTAGCTACAATTACGGTCATCGCATTTCGTGGATAGGTATTCAGAATCTTTGGTGCATTGGGAATTGCAGGTTCTGGATCATCTCCATCTCTGATGCCGTCTTTATCTGTATCTGGATCTTTCGGATCCGTTTTTTTGATGAACTCATCTTTGTTTTTTAGGCCATCGTTATCGAGATCTCCATTTGCATCACTTGGGTCACGGGGATTCAATCCATAATAGACTTCCCA
>JAHFLT010000011.1:24406-44848 GCA_023264635.1 Candidatus Woesearchaeota archaeon
TCACTCTTTGTCGGATCTGTGTGGTACGTCGTTATCTCAACAAGGTCATTCATATCCGCTGTTTGGAAACTGTCCCTATCAGTATCTTTCAGTGTTGCATTTGTCACATATCCCCGTGAACCATTGATTTCCTCTGGATCGCTAATGGTATCCTTATCAGTGTCCCTGTCTATCGGGCTTGTGCCATAGGTGTGTGCCTCTACTCCATCTATTATTCCATCCCCATCGCAGTCAACGACATATTGGCACCCCTTTGGCTCATCCACATCGAGAAGACCATCATTGTCATCATCATCGTCTATGCACGCAACATCTGTTACAGAGCTACATACTTTTTTGAATCCCATTGTGGACTCTTTCTCTGACTTGCCGGGTAAAAAGTCGTCTGGTTTTCTGTCTCCATCGGTATCATAAGCAACAGCTGGGTCTGTTGGGAATTTATCGAGATAATTTGGCACACCGTCTTTGTCACTATCAGATTCGCACGTATCGCCAACTCCGTTCCCATCAATATCTTCTTGTCCGGGATTCGCTACTTGCCTACAATTATCATCGCATCCTGTTGTTTGTCCGGGCTTGCATGGGTGATTGCCCTCGATAAAGTCACCATCTCCGGAATCCGGAATACCGTCATTATCATCATCAGGATCACATCCATCTGGGATTCCGTCGTGATCTGCATCAGGATTTGATTTTGTGAAATCATTAATGCAGATTGTCCGAGAAGCGGTATTTGCCTTGCCATTCTTCCCTATTGTCAGCAACGCAAGCTTGTGGAATCCTTCTTTGCGCTGGAAGAGGATGTTCACATCTTGGTCAACATGATTTCTCCCCCTTATTTCACCTTTCACAACATTTCCGTTTTGGTCGAGATCCCAATAATAAGAAGCAACGGTGGAATCTTCCTGAGCACGCAATGTAAATTTGCTTGTTGTGGATAACTGCATATTTTCTTGCGGGTCCAGAATAACTGCAGAAGGCTTTGTTCCCGTTACTTCATTTTGTGAAATCCTCACTTTGGCAGTCGCATCTACCCAAGCAGCAAAACCTGCTTCTTCAAAAGAGGTTACAATGTAACTTGGCTGCTCTTGTCCAACTGCAAGAGTAGGATAGCACTGGAATTGAATGCCTCCTTGTACTTTGCTGCAGACGTCAGCTGTAAAGTTGAAGTAATTCACATTGAGGTAGGGCTTGCTGTATTCCACAATCTCCTCTACACCAAGAATGGAACGTGGTTTCGAATGAGCGAGGTAGATGCGATTGAACTGGCGCAAGCTCTTGAGGAAGTCCCCTTGCAGCTGGCCTAGTGTGCCTATCGCTTCCCGCCGTGTTGGCCTGATGAATTCCACAATAAGATCAATGATTGTCCTGAGTGGATGCCTGAAGAATTGTAAGAAAATAGTTTTGCCATCGAGTGGTCCTATTCCATCTACTCCATATTTTGTATACAAGACCAACCCAGTCATATTACTGTACCACAACCTGTTGTCATTTGACTTACATTGGTGGAACAACCCATCATCTGCAAGCCCGTCTGCACAGCTTTCAATCTTGGGGTCTTGGTGTTTGTTGATAGTGGCAATAAATTGCGTCAGTGACGTTGTGAATGGTAGATTGAGCGACGTTCCCAGAAGTGAACGCTCTTCAGCACCTTCCTTATAGCTCACCACGCAGAAGTTATTCGCGTTTTGGTCTAGTAACGAAAGTGCTGGCTCATACGCAAAATGATTCAGTGCTTGGGAATAATTATCACAGAAGAGGGTATACTCATCAGGTGATTTTGCTTGGGCAATGGCAAGCAGCTTCATTGCCATATATTTTGTCCTGGTTGTCCAGTTGCCCTCTTCGCAGAAGAAATCCTGTTCAAAGGCGCCAGTATCAACGCACTGTCTTCCACTCCAGCATTGACTGTTGCTAAGGCAGTATCCTTGTGCGGTTATGTCGCCGAAAGAGCGGTTATCTGGTCTTTCTTTGTAATACGCTTCTTTCCATTGTGCCACAACGCCTTTAGCGCTAACTGTCACAGTACCTTTTTGCGTTGTGCTATCTATACCCAATCCAAAGGTGCCTGCCATGTCAAACTTTTTCTCTGCACTTCTACCGGCTTGCAATTCTATAGTGATGAATGTCCCAATAAGTTGGTGCTTTGACGAATCTGCATTTGTCCATTTTATTGTGTCGCCTGGTTCAATCTTTGCGTCTTTGGTGGTAAATACACTGTTTTTAATTTCCACGGTAACTGTTTTTCCATTGCCAGTGGGAGTTGTAGTGTGAGCAATGCACACATACTGATCAAATGGATTTCCCCGTCTGAAACCAAAAGATTTTGTAAATGATTCCTTAAATAATCTATACGTTGTTTGCTGTCCAGGACCATTGAGAGAAAGTGTTTCAGATATCCCATCTACGCAGCTGACGCCATTCCAGCAGTAGTTGCTCGGGCAGCAACCCTGTTCAAAGAAGCGTAAATCTGTGGTATTATAGAATAATACAAGCTCATTGAGCGGTGTGACAGGGACGCGCGTGTCTGTATCTCTCTCAGCAGCAGTAAATTTGGCACTCCCTTCGTCACTCCATTCACCAACGAGGATGGGATATCTTTTATATGAACAGAAATATTTTCCTTTCACTGTGCAGAATGGTACGTCTTTTACAATGGGTTGCTTATTAAATTTCTGTGTGTTGCAACCGTAAAAGCTTTCATTAAAGAAAAGTACTTGTAAAGGAACATTATCCGCCTTTACTTGCGCAAAATCAGTATTTGGTTGTTTTCCAGGTGGTCCGGGAATCAGGACTGGCTGCACAGCCCCCTGCTCGCGGAATCGCATATCATAAATGTCTGGATGGAGATTTGCAACATTACTCTTTGTGTTTCCGGGGATGGGATAAACACATGAGTGCGTGGTACAGAACTCTATCTGTTTCAGTCCACTAGCAGTAAATTCCACATTACCTACTCGGGAATTAGTCGAGACACGATTGCCTTGCCAGCACCCTGCTCCTTTGTCTGCATAATATTCTGGTTGATCGCGCGTGCTGTCATCACCACAGCATTGCGATCCTGTCCAGCCATAACCGGGAGTATTGTCGCACGCTGTCTTGCCTGCCTCAATGTCATCTCCCCCTTTTGCATTATAATCAAGATCATCTATCCACAGATTTTGAAGATTGGTCGGATGATAAAATGACCCTGAACAGAACTTTGTTTGCTGTCCAGATAAGAAAACCCTGTCTACGCCTACTACGTTATAGACCCGCTTAGTCTTGAAAATGAAGATATTACTAAACGTCTTCAGGTCACTTTCTTTTGAAAGGAAGACAACGCCTTCTACGTTCTTCAGATTTCCTGAGCAATCACCGAGCGGTATTTTCACATGCATCCATTTTTTCAGCGCGTGGCTGTTTGCAACATAATCTTTTACAGGAAGTTTACAGAGAATGCATTTTCCCTTATACTTGTCAGTCGCTGCACATTGTGTCCCCCCTAGGACAGCGACATCAAGAATATAACTATTAGGTGTGTTGATAAAGAATTCAAGCGTATTATACTGCGTCCAGTCATTGATTTCGTGTTCTGCCTTTCCAGAACCTTTTGCTGGTGAGCTATCAATGAGTAACGGGAAGGAGTAAAACGATTCACCGCCAACAGCCTCATCTGCAGCTCCCACCACTTGAATGAAAGTGCCTATGCAGTTCTTTCCTGCATCACACGTTGCATCATCGATTTTGTTGAAATCGCTTATACTTGTTGTGGGTTCTCCTACTGTCCGGCGTTTGGGCGGCGTATTGTCGCATGCTACTCCATTGCAACATTCTGCAAAAGCACCTTTGTTATCTTCATTATAGCAGATGAATCGCGCTGCCTTATCCTTGTTTTTTATGGTCCTTGTTACTTGGGTGCATTTTTCTTCTCCCTCTTTATCGTCGCACGCCTGATCTATGCCATCTCCACATGGGTCAAATGCACCGGGAAAAACTGTTGGATTACTATCATCACAGTCAACGTCTTTGGTGAAGCCATCACCATCTTCATCGTCAGGTGATGGTGTTGTTATATTTACTTCTGGATTGAAGTCTCCAATACCAGTTCCTTTTGACCCGCTACCTGTTTGGCCACTGCCAAACGAGAAACTTGGTTCTCCTTGTGGCAAACCAAGCGCACTGGGCGCTGTGAGAATTTTACTCGTGCTTGGGGTTGCTATACCTTGGCCGTCTTTTGGCTTGCATGCAAAAAATTGTTCAGTGTTGGAAACAACATCATAAAAATGGGTGGTTTTTCCACTATCAAGTCCTCTGTCAATGGTAAATACTTTGTAAGGAATAGCTGTTTTGCTGGGGGATTCTGCTGTTGTGGCTTTTAGCCATTCCCAGTCTCCATCCAGACCGCCTTTACCTCTAACACACAAATCAACATCATCAAAAACCATCCCTGCATCAGCCTTTGCACCTGCTGGAGTGCTGCCAATTTTATTATCGAAATTCCCGCAGCAACGTTTATGCTGGTACACTTTATCTTCACGTGTGTAGTCTGTCTTTTTATCAGGATTTCCATCAACGTTATCATCTATGCTTGTGACACATCGCTTGACATATAGTTCTGGTGAGTAATACGGTAATCTGCAACACAGCAAATTCGTACTGCTAGAATAGGGGTTATTTACTAACGTGTCGCAATCCAAACAGGTGGGGGGAGTTGGTGGTGCTTCGTTACGGACATCACCTGTATCACTGAGAACAACCACATAATCGTCTGGTATAGCGCAGCTTTCAGTGAGAACGCGTGTTCCTGTACGAGTATCGCTTTGTTTGGAAAGGCAGCTGACACTGCATTTGGCTGTACCTGCCTTTTCAGCTGAATTTTTAATCCCAGTAAAATCCCCGTCCCACGCGGTGTGACGTATTTCTTCCAGACAGCCTGCTTGCGTTTCAGCAATCCCTTGAGCAAGAGCCTGATGGGAAATAAGAAATAGCAGAATGACAACTATCCCTAACAGATACGCTTTTTTCTGCATTGATACCCTCTTTTGAGTCGAGAGAAAAAAGAGATAGTAGCTATTTAAAGATTATGGTGAGATATTGCTAAAACATCACTTTCTGTGTTTTGAGCAGTCTTTAAGCATTATTTTGGGCGCCATCCAAACTCTCTGGGAAAGGTTTATAGAAAAGGTAAAATTGTAGTTCACAAATGATAAAAGTTGCTTTCAGGGATGATGACCTTGATGTACCTAATCCTCAGTTTCTTACATACCACCAGCTTATGCAGGAGTATGGATTTCCAGTTACCTATGCGGTTATTCCGGGGAGAGTAAGTGAAGAGGATGCTCTCTTCTTTAGACGATTAAAGCAGCACGCGATGATGAACTTTACCCAGCACGGATGGATGCATACCAACCACGGAGGGAAAAGAAAGGCTGAATTCGGAGTGCGACCAAGAGACATAGAGCGTCATGAAATTAGTATGGGCTTTAAGCGGATGAATAAACTATTTGGTAATGATTTCTTACCCCTCTTCGTTCCGCCATACCATGCATACACGATGGACACGTGTAAAGACGCTTTGGATGCCGGGTGTGCGGGATGGTCTGCTAAAGATAACATGCCCGTAATAGCTGGAATGAAAGCACTTAATGCACATATTTTGTTTGATAGTTATAGTGATGGGGGGCATTCTTTCCTTCCTGCAAAAGATGTCATCCGACAATTTCTTCTCTACTCAAAACGTGTTTCCACGGTTATATTTCTTACCCATCACAAGAAGATTGGGGAAGATGAACAAAAAGAGTTCATAACGGTCTTACAATTTTTGGCGGTACTTCGAAAAAAGGGTCTTGTGACACTCACTTCCTTCTCTGAGTTGATGTGCTTATGAAAATCATTAACCTTACTTTGGAACTCACTAATAAATGCAATATGCGCTGCGCAATGTGTGGTATTTGGCAAGAACCCAAAAGAAAAGAGCTCACTGTCACATCAATTGCTACTTTGTTTCACCATCCCTCCATTGAATATCCCCTCGGCTCTATTTCACTAACTGGTGGAGAGGTCTTCCTGCATTCTAAACTGAATAGCATTTACCGCTATCTTTACCTCATGAAAAAGAAAAAGAGAGTTGCTGCAATTGACGTAGTAACGTCTGGGTATTTGACAAAACAGATTATTGGATTCTTAGAGGACAATAAGGATTACCTTGCCGGATTGGAGATGGACTTCAGCATCGATGGATTAGAAGAAAATCATGTCATGCAGCGGGGATGGAAAGATGCATGGCAATGCACATGGCAGACTATCCACAAAGTCAAACAATTCTATCCGGAAGTACACATATCTGTTAAGTATACTATCAATGCGCACAACATTGACGATATCCTTCCTGTGTACAGAATGTGCAAAGATAAAGGCCTGACATTCCTTCCAAAATTCGTTGAGCAAGGCACTCTCCATTACTATCATCGCATTGCAAAGGAACATTCATTGTTTATATTGACTCCTGATGCAAAAGAAAAAGCGCTGCTTATTTTGCGTCTTATACAGGAACAAGAAATACGTGAACAAAGACCTTCTCTTCTGCTGGATGAGCTTATTTCTTTGGGGGGAGAGAAAGCTAATGTTCAGCGATGCAGGACTCCAGAACTTTCACTGTTCATAACTGCGAACGGAGACATTTACCCATGCATTTACATGGACCCTATTGGAAATATTTTCTCTGATTGGTACGATGCGCTTGGAGGTGATGCCCACAACGAAGAAATCAAAAAAGGGATTACGGGTAACTGTCCAAAATGCATTTCTTATCATGGATATCTCAGGAGCTGGAATTGCAATAAAAATCACGAATCTTCCCACATACAATATCAACCTCTTTTGGTTCCATCATTGAGAAAAGGGGAAGAATAATAGCTTTTTTGGTATAGTAATCTGCCATTGGAAAAAGGTGATTGCCCACATATTGTGCATACAACGGAACACGATGCAATGGCGCATATGGCTCCTTACAGATAATGCCTTCTTTTGCCAAATAAGTAAGCAACCCATCACGTTCTGGCGCATAAACAAGGTAGGATTGTCGTATAGAAACTACTCCCTCCTGGTCTGCAATAAAAGTTATGGGAGTTCCACGAAGACCTTCTTCATAGCGTGCCACGCACAACTTCTTTTTTTTTTCAATCAAAGTTGCCACTTTTAGCTTCACTTTGAGAACAGCAACATCAGTGAAAGACATTTTTCCGGGCGTCCGATGGAGTTCCAAAACAAGGGGATTGGCTGTTTCTATAGACAGCATCGCGTGAATATCATCACGATATTCTTTTTTCCGGTAAACAATAGCACCACCAGTGCCTACGGTTGCAATCGTCTTGAATGGGTCGAATGAGAAGACACCATACTCTCCAAGAGTTCCAACCATTTTTCCATGAATTCTTGTTCCATGAGCCTGACAACAGTCCTCAATGATTTCGAGTTGCCTGTCTTTTGCAAAGACAACCAACGACTCCATATTGGCTGCATGACCGTACATGTGGACTGGGATGATACACTTCGTTTTTTTGCTTGTTACGGTGGTTATGAGTTGCTCGTTGAGCGTACAGTCTATTTTTATATCGATAAACTTCGGAACAGCACCACGAGCGAGCACAGCTGCAACAGTAGAGGGCCACGATAAAATAGGAAGAATCACTTCGTCTCCTGCTTTTATGCCAATAAGTGCGCATGCCAGATAGAGGCCTGTTGTTCCTGAATCAACCAGAGAACAGAAAGTATTACTGCTATTAACATATTTACCGAATGCCTGTTCTCCTTCTCTCCGATAACTGAATAAATCCTCTATGCGTTGCAGTGAAAAAAGACGAGATAGTTCTTTTTCAATAAACAGATACAACAGACGGTTTACCCTCATATCATCATGCGCAAGCATCCGCTATCACCTGTGCTGTTTTTGTAGCACCATCAAAACAGGAAAGGGGTAAAGGTATTGGAGTGAGCATGAACGTTTTGCGAAGTGCTTCTGCAAGCATCTCTTTGTTTAGGTTCTCATACCTTAGTACTGGACCAAACCCAAGCTGTTCTGCCATGAATGCACGATATTGTTGTTCCAGATAAAAATGATTGTTTTCTTTTTGTCGTGCAACAAAGACACTTCTTGTTCCGAGATACAGCAGCTGAACAACAGTCCCATAACCGGCCATATTTATTGAAGCTGTACTTGTCGCAAAAAGGTGCGAAAGGGTGGGAAGATGCGGGTGGTATTCTACTCCATAGAGTTCTGCGAGTTTCTTGAACAGAAGTCCTTCTTTCTCTGATGTTGCT
The DNA here is from genome assembly GCA_023264635.1 of Candidatus Woesearchaeota archaeon. Taxonomy (GTDB): domain Archaea; phylum Nanobdellota; class Nanobdellia; order Woesearchaeales; family JAGVYF01; genus JACQSS01. The sequence goes on from JAHFLT010000011.1 coordinate 32,708, forward strand.
GGACCAGGCACGCATACGAAATGCATATCCTTGAATAAAGGAGGTAATTGCAGACCTAAAACAATAAACTTAGGATAAATAACCCCTCCGCCACGAGACAACACAATGGTTTTTTCACGACCTTTGTCACGAAGAGCATAAAGAGAAGGGGATAGCACATAACCGGTAAAAACAATTTTCTCTTTGTGCCTGGAGAAAAACTGTTTATACCACTTGCCAACAGAAGTAAGACCGCTTAGCTCAAGATATTTTAGCAGATAGGGGAGATCATACTCTTCTGGAGTGTGGATTAATAGCTTATCGAACTGAGCGTGATGCAGTTCCACTTTTTGTATTTGTGTACTTATCACTGGATAACCAATGCTGGCATAAAGTTTTACACCTTTCTTTCGCAACCAATTAAGAATTGGGACGAGTTCCTGGATACAATCCTCTCTTCCAAAGGGAAAATATTCTGTAATGAAAACGTCAGGCTCGAACTTGCTGAGGTGCTCATACATCACCTTTATTCTTTCTTTCACCTGCTCTTTTGTGGGAGAGCACTTCTTTCCTGCAAATACTTCCCTGGAATAAAATGGATGGGGGAGATCAACAAGAGGGAATGGTTGTCTGTAAAGAAGCGGCTTTCCCCCCTGCAGAAAAAGGAGAGATGTTTCTGGAAGATGCCCCTTTATTCCTTCTGCGAGTGCAACTATGCGTGTCGTGTGTCCCAACGTTTCACAGTGTGTGAAGTAGAATGCAATGCGCATTGCAAAGGGACTATAATAAAATTATATAAAGGTGACTGCACCAACGCAGAGAATGGAAACTGCACTTGCCGAGCTGATAAAAAAGTTCCCTGAATACAATCGGAATGAGAAGTGGGAAAATGTTCCCATTACTGAAAGAAAAAAAATAGAACAATGGTCTTTTAATCAGTGCGTGGAAAAGCCAGTGCTTATCTCCATGACAAGCGGCACAACTGGCAAACCGCTTACTCTCCTCCATTCGAGGCCTTCGATGGAAGCAAAGATTGCTCGTGCCAGAGAACTTTTTGAGGGTCTTTTCATTGATTCTCATGTGTTCTTCAATCTGCTTGGCCGTTTCTGCATTACAAAAAAAACTGCTGAACTTGCTTTTTATTCTATCCAAAAATTGTGCATCTCCTTTGGTATTCCTTCTCCAAAAAACGCTCAGGCAATCACGATGGCAGTCCAGATGAGACAACCAGATGGACTTATTGCTACCACCGGGGGCTTGGCTAGCTTGCTTGATTTGGGAATCAGAATTACGACACGCTACGCACTTGTTGGCGGTTCACTGGCACCAGAAGCGTTCCGAAAAAGGATAATTACTTCTCTCCAATGCATATATATTGACACATACGCCTGCAATGAATTTGGGATGATTGCTGCAGATATTACCGGAAACCGTGAATTGGTTGTAGGTGGGGGGTTGTTCTTAGAAATTCAAAAATCGGATAATACTATTACTGAAGAGGGTACTGGTAATCTTCTGATTACGGATTATACTAACTATTCCATGCCATTTATCCGTTACCTTATAGGGGATAAAGTTGAGTTGAGAAAAAACAATGGCAAAACCACAATCCGCATAATCGGTAGGAGTGACCAGTTGATGAATTTTGACCAAACACTTGTCTCGATTCCCCACCTCATTGACAGTGTGAAAATGCTCCTTGGCCACGAGAGATTCTACATCTCTGTAAAAAATAATGAACAGAATTTGTATGATGAGGTGAAGGTACATATCACGGCAGAGGATGCTGGCAAAGAGCGCTTACTGACAGAGGAGATATACCGGATTTTAAGTAGAAATCCAAAAGTCATTGTGACAGAAAAATTCTTTCAGGCGCCCAATGGCAAGTTCATAAACTTCTTTGACCTTAGAAAATCTCCCGGTGCGCATTGGTAGAGGGGTTATTTGAAATTATGGTTGAGACTGTGTTGGGATGTAGAGAACATAATCTCTTGTCTGTTTTGCCCAGTGCTCCTTGTAATGACCATACCCGGTGTCAAAATTAATCTCATATGAGCCGGGTAATGAAAATAGTTTCTCGAGTGAAAAATATACAAGAGCTTTGCCTGCATTACGCTCTTCTGGTGCATTACTCAGGAGGGTAAAGAGATTAAGACGATGCCCCATCTTTATCCAGACGATATGTCCCAGTGATTCTTCCTGCTTCAACTCAAACACAAGAATACTCTGTGGCTGTGTCTTGATAAGATAATAAACATACACCAGCAATTCTTTACTGTTGTAGAATGATGGTCCAAAACGCTTGCGATGGAGAAGAAAAAACTGTGGCAAACCTTCCAAAAAGTGTGATGAATCTATTTGCACACAAGACAGATCTTTCCACTTATTTTTTCTGCGCCGGAGCTCTTTTCTCCATCCTGCACCGAGTGAAGAAAGATACGAGGGGAATGTCATCATGTCCTGCTTAATGAGAAAATATTCACGTTGCGGTATTTGTTTATGCGAACTGGGAAACGATAAAGGAAAGCAAAAAGAAAAAGAGTCTAAATGAGGTAAAACAAGAGGGGATTGCTCTGGACATGGCCCATCTCCATAAAGGAAGTCGCTCAGTGAGAAAAAAAAATGACCCCTTGCTTGTAAGAGGGGAAGATACATCTCCTTTGTAGTTAAAAGAAACGGCATTGCGTGCCTGCCAAATGCCTTCAGCCATCCATCAATGGACTCGAGAAAAAACACGTGTTTCCACTGGTAGTGTACACGCGCTGCTTCCAGAAAAGGAATATAGTGCGGATTCTCACTAGTGAGTGGACTAATAGAATACTCCATGCTCAACAGCTTTCTTGATGTTGTGTGTGGTGGGAATGCTGCCCAACGACATCGGGATCGTCATAATTCATAGAAAGGCTGTTTGAATGCGGCGGTGGCACTGTGCTTATGTGATGCGCTGAGACAGTAGTAGAAATTCCCACTAGTGTTCCAAGCGCAACGCCTGCTTTAAGCATATTTTTCTTGGTCATTGTCGCTTTCTCATCGCGGACGAAATTAACCAATTCTCGTTTTATTTTTGGCAGCTCCATTGTGAAAATCCTTGTTCTTAGATATTTATTTCTTGGAGATTTATTAAATTACCTATTGCAGCTTACTGTTAGCTCTGTTGGCAAAGGAAGTTTAGTGAATTCTGGTGATATCCATCTCCTGAATATCGCTTCAACCTCGGGGTCCTCAACCATCTTCTCAAAAAGGAAGCTGAACTGTGCAAAATAGATTTTATGTCGCATTGACAGTTTTATTTTTGGAAGTATATTACCTTGCTCGGAAACGTTGATTACCGGACATGTTCCGCACCACGGGAGATAGGCGCATGTCTTACAATTGTAGTTGTCAAGCAATGAAGCATTCACGACAGCTAATTGTGTATCGCTGCTCATCATGTCAGTATAAGAATGGGTGGTGACATGCCCCAGCTTGAAGAGGTCTTCGCCCAACATACGTCCCTCATCACACGTATAGACGCTGCCGTCATACTCATACGCTATTTGTGTCCTGCCAGCTCCACAAGGAGACATGAGTTCTGTATAGAATGGATCCTGCTTACTGATGATTTTCTGCAGCATGATGGTGAGAAGCCGTTCTCGCAAAGGAATCCCTTTTTTGTTGAGCCCAATAATATACTCAGTTGCCTGTTTCCAAAACGCAATGAACTCTTCTGCTGTGTACCCTATTTCACTCCACTTCATTAGCGCAATACCAAGATAGTTTAGCGGTCTGAGATGGATGTCATAGAATTTTTGTTTGACATACTCATCAACTATTTCTTTGGGATAGGAAAGCGAATGTTTTGTTATAGTGGGCAATGCGCCTAATATCACCCCAAGCCCCCGACGACTAGCTTCTTCTTGTATCATATGAATACGTTTTGTTACATCACCATATGTGGCCTTATCACCAAGATAGGGCCTATTCTTGTTGTGCACTTCTGCGGGTCCATCTAAAGAAGTACAAATGGAGACTTTGTTATCCAAGAAGAATTGCATCTTCTCTTGTGTCATCAAGCTGAGATTAGTAACTGCTGTTATGTGTAAGTCTTTCTGCTCGATTTTATTCAGCTCACGTGCATTCTGAACAATGAACTGCACAGTAGGCCAATTGAGCAAACACTCGCCTCCCTGAAACTCAATGGTGACTGCTTTGCTTGGCGTTTTAAAGACATTTTCCAGCACTCGCACTGCTGTATCTCTTGTCATATCAACCCCTTTTGCTATCGGAGAGCTTGTATGGCAGTAATCACAGTTGAAGTTACATCGGGAGGTGACAGAGACTATGTGGAGTGATGGACCTGTGAACATATTGAGGTTTATACTTTTGTAGTCATGCACAATCTTCTTAAGATTCTCAGGGGTGGCTAGAATTCCAGCTTCTTCAAGTTTCCCTGCTACCGAATCATATTTATGGTGAAGGAGAAGTCCATACTCTTCCTTGTCAAGAAGTATCCATCCCCCATAACGAGTTGTAAGAAGGAATTTATCCTTAATGGGAAGAACATTGTAGGGTAAGAGTTTAGACTGCATGTGATCTCACCGCCGCAAGCACGTAATTAGCAAATTCTCGGGCAATCCCTTTTTCTTCTTCGGGAAAAGTATAAAGGAGATATGGTTCATCTTCAGTTTGTGCTGCATGACAATAGGGAGCATAGTCCTGTGCGCAGACAAAGACAATTTCTTTGGGGTATAGCTCTTTATTGAATTTTAGGACTATCATTTTTAATGTCCTGCACAAGCTCCTTGAGTTCCGGATCTTTCTCCAATTCGCTTATGAGCTCCTTGATTTCCTCTTCTTCTGCCTTCTGCATTATCCCTCTGTCTGCAGAAAAGAATGCCCTTTCGACTAACAGCTTTGTCGTCTCTTGATGTTTCTCCAACTGTGAAAAGTAGTGCCCCTGATTAATGGCCTCATCAAGGAATGCTTTTCCCATTACATCAACACTTCCCGCTTTCTTGGGATAAAGCGTAACTATAAATGAGCCGTCTTTCTTATCAAGATGCACATATGCCTTGTCGAGGAACGCATACGATGCTGCGTAGATAGTATTCAGACTATATGTTGCTTCTGGCAATGCCAGCACAACAGCTTCCCCTTCGCCTGTAATCTCCATGCTACTCACGGATTGAGTGAATTATATAAAGCTTATGAGGGCAATGAAGGTTCCTTTGGCTACTATGGTAATGAGAACGCCCAAGAACAAGCATAATGCGAATGGGACTGTATCGTAAGACAATACCGCGTGACGAATTTTACTAGCTTGTTTCTCAGCAAGCATTGTTTCTTTCGCCAGTTTGTGTTTATTGAACGTTACCTCCTCTGCGAGTATGTCACCTGTTTTCGCCCTTCCACGATGTACAAACACTTCTGCATTTGCTGAGATGAACTGTCTTACTCCCAGAAGCAGCATTGTCCAAAAAAAGAAATGCAGAGCAAATGCTTTGCTCCAGACCGTTGTATCACCAAAAAAACGAAGCACTGCAATAACTCCCTGAAGCTGCACTGGTACTAGGTTTGAGAGAAGGACGATGGCGATAAAAGCCAGCGTACTTGGAACAAATGTACTTAGCCACGAAAGTGAGAAAATACTGAGCGCCGCGAAAAGAATTGGTTGTAGTGGAAATGTCTTTGCATGAGACAAAATTGATCCTATTGACCAGATGGTGAAAGGGACAAAAACGTTGATGAGCAGAACAAGAGAAGGAAAATACTCGATATAGCCATTTTGATAAATAGATACTGGCACGAGCAATGCGTAAAGCACAAAGAGCTTTGCATCCCCCCCATACCACCACTTTTTCTTCCACATCCAAAATGCCAGAACAAGTGCGCATAAAAGATTAGTAATCGTCGTGAGCACAAAATGGGGATTTATCTTGTCGGTTAAGAAGAACATAATAGCATAAACGAGCACCCCAACTCCGAAGAAAGGAAAGATAAGTACGTTAGGGACACGTCCTCTCCGCAGGTCATACCAAGAAGACACAACTCCAACAAACAGCACAAGAGGAAAAGTAATGAACAGCGGATCCATGCGCATTATCATGGAGAAGGAGTTAATGTAGTTTACGCTTCATTGTTTTTGCAAAGCAATACAGGATTTCTGATTCACTCATACACGAGTTTTTTCTGCTTTGTGCTCAGCGTACGAAGTGGCATGCCGCCAGAGTCCTCGATTATTTTCCCGTTTTTTGCCTTTACCTTTGTTGTCTCGTCCTCTTTCACAACTTTGTACTCATATTGAGCGTCTTTGATAAGATATCTTTTCTCTACGCCGACACCGAGATCATAAATAATATTCGTACTTCCCTTTGCGACGTTTCGTATCATTATCGGGAAGAATCCTATATTCCCTAAAAGATCTAAATCTTCTACTCCTTTGGTCATCACAATGACATCAACATCTCCTCTTGCAGTAATAGAGCTGTCTATGGCATTCTTCAGTAAATCAGATAATGCTCCATGCCCAAATGATACACTTGTTGTCGGGAAAGCAAATGTAAATGATCCCGTAACCGGAGCTTGCTTTTTTTCTACGGCTTTAATCCACATCCCATGTTGCAATGAAAAGACGCGTGTGTCTGTTTCGTACGTATCTTTTACTGCATCATAAACAGTAGTGCCTGGTAGTTCCCAAAGGAAAATACCCGTAGGGTCCATTGTCGTAGCACCCCATTCTTCTCCTACGGAGATTTTCATTTCTCCAGTATTATCGAGAATGAAGATACCGTAAAAGTCTTCTACTCCTCTTTGTGTGTTTTTGAGCGTGTAAAGATTTGTGGCTTGTCCATTAACAACATAAATTTTATCGTTTGTGGGTATAACTTTATCTGATTGCTGATTAAGAAGAGTCATGTCCTGTTTTGTACTTTGATCGAGAGAAGTTATTTGTTCCCCTTTTTGTCCTGCGAGTTTAAATGCCAATTGAGTGGCATCTGCAGCTTTCGCAGTTGCAATATCGCTTTGTGCATTCTGTCCTTGTGGCGTACCTTTTAGATCCACACATTTTGAACCGCCAACACAGCATTGTCTTGTATCAGCTACAGACGCTGTTTGTGGGGGGCTGCACTCCTTTGCATTTGGTGGCGCGCAAGAAACGCCGCCCGCTTTTGCACATGTGGATTGTTCTGCTCGCTGTGTTCCGGGTACAACTACATCTTTTTGTGGCTCCTTTTGCTTATCTTCTTGTGCTAAGGCTTGTTTAATTCCCAGTATTTGTTGGACTACTCCAAGCATTTTTGATAGAGACTCTAATGGGTCTCCTTGTTGCTTTCCTCCTTCTTGACCACCTTGTTGCTGTTGCTTTCCGCTGCCAGCACTTTCACCACCACCTTGGGGTTTGGCACCTTCTGGTGGACCTTGTCCATTCTCTGGATTGGATGGACCGGTATTTGAGGGATTATCCATGTTGTTTACTTGATTGAGAATATCTCTGTTTGCTTGTCCCAACTCATCCTCGAATTTATACTCGTTTTCTTTTGCAGATTTTTGGAATGAAAGAACATCATTTTTTGTCCAAGTCTTATCTTTAATACCCTTTTTGAGATCTAATTGATCAACAGCATCTTGCGGTAAATGTTTACTTTGAGCAAGTTCACTTACTTTACTGCCTTTGAGATTGTTAACTTTTCCTGGTGCTTTTTTCAATGCCTCTCCTGCTTTTTTGGTATTGGGAAATTCATTTGCGGTTGCACTATTTGCATCTAAATCTTTTTCAACAACTTTATTCATCTTATTTTGATCGTCCTGTATTTGATCTAATTTTTCTTTTCCTAACTCATTGAGAACACTTTTATCCATTTTACCAACCTGCTCTGCTGTAAACTCTTTGAATTTATCGGGGGTCATTCCTTTTACTTGTTCTTTGGTTAGACTTTTTGTCTGGAGAGAGTTTAGATTTTGGGGGGTCAGTTTATTAAGTTGCGCTGAGGTCATTTTGGCTACTGATAGAGGATTTTGGTTTATTGCTGTGAATACAGGAGGATTGTTAATATTATTTAGAGTTACATCTTTTACCGTAGTGGGAATTTTGGCTTTTGTTATCGCTTCACTTTCTGTTTGTGGTGATCCCATCTGTCCCATCACGCTCCCTACAAGATACAGCACAATGAATAGCCAGAGTAATTGTTTCATTTGAGTTTCAGCTCTTTTGTAAGTATTAAACGTACTTCTTTAATTAATCTTTTGGATTTTTCAATTGCATCTTTTGCAACATCAAAATCCATGCGATTCCCATAATAAACTAAGGAGTTTCTGTTGTATCTGCAATCATCAAATAACCGGTACAACTTCTCTTTTTTCAGAACGTCCCTGAGAAAAAATCCTAAACAGACATGATTCGTTATTTTATACCCAGCAGTATGTGCAATAGCGTGAATATATTCTGTTAGTGAGGTATAGAACCCTTCAAAGATGTAATTGGCATTGCTTTCATCTGGCTTATTATTCTCTAAATAGCTTATTCTTCCATCTGCAGTTTGAAGAAGTGATTGTGCCTTTTTGTTGTCGGGAGTTATTTTTATAGCAGAATGACACTCAATACACTCATCCCAGCTACTTTCTTTCATGTAAAAACCTCAACATACCCATTTAAGATAACACCATTGAGGATATTATTTGCCAATTCTTTATTTTTTATTTCGTTGATATTGTTATAAATAAATATTTGGATGTTCCTCTTAAGGCTTCTTTCGTATTTATCAAAAACAACTTTTTTGTGTAATGGTGTTTCAACATATAAGTCGATGTCACTGTTTTCTGTGTCTTCGCCTTTAGAATAAGAGCCGAAAACAATGATTGGGGGATTATAAAACTCAGAAATTAAAAAATCAACAAGTCCAGATGCAAAAAGTGTCTTTATGTTGGACGCTTTTTTTTCAATTAAATATGGCTTTGAAGCCCTGTCTGCTGAATAAAAAACAATTCCAGAAACAACTATCTTTTTCAAAATGTGTTCTTTTTCCAATTCTTTACAATACCTGATAACAGAAGGGAGAGACAATTTTAGCTCTCTTTCTATATGCCTCACTCTCAATTTAATTGAGGGGTTCATAAAAAAGTATTCTTCTATTCTCTTTATGATATCTAAAGTTTTCATTTGATATTATATGATATCAGTTGATATTTAAGAGTATCTTTTCTTTATTTTATCCTCACCGCGAACTGGAATATGTAAGGTTCTCCGAGCAATTCGTTCTTCTCGTCAACAAGACGATAGACGATTGTTGAGTTGACTTCTGTATAGGCAGTTGCATTATAATTCTTAGTGGTTATCTCAGTCAGATAATCCCAGTGGATAAGAGAGGGATCTTGGTGTTTTCGTTCAACAATGCGATTAGTTATCTCTGTCATCTCTTTCAAACGTAATGGTATCCGTGCTGACCACTCTGGTCCTACGAGATTCTTTTTCCCGTCACGTTCGATGTGCACGGGATACGTAATACTGAAAACGACTTCGTTATCTAACAATTGCACCTTTGTCCTGGGAGCAGCATCTGTTACCTGTATCCCAGAAAAGCCCGAGAAGATTGTGCACTTCTTGAGTTTGGCGTCTACATATTGTGCGAGTGTTTTTTCCACAAGATCAATCGTGACATATTGTGTTGCTCCCTCATAATACACGTATGGGATCTTGTAGCGCGCATCATACATAAAGAAGGTTTTATATGCCGGTGGCTCAACATCCCCTCCCACAAACCCAAAAAAGAAGAGTGCCATTCTGGCTGTCTGCAACACGCACGAATCAACAAATGACTTTATTGGCTGGTCTTCTGCTGTTACAGTAACTTGCTTCTTTACTTCTTCTTCGGGTTTAGGAGCATAAACAGAAGCCATGTAGAGCAAAACACCAAGTAGGAGTAATATCCCTAGTATGGTGAACAATGTTGTCTGCCCTCTTTTCATTACAAATTCAATGAGAGCGTGCTTTATATCTTTTTGGGGAGAAATGGATGTTCGATTTGCAGAAGGTAATTTGTATTTTATGCAATAGTATAAACCTCACTTGTGCGTGTCTAGTACCCAGAAAGGATTAAATATGCTCATTACATCGTCTTGTTGATGAAAAAAAGAGGGCAGGCCACGCTTTTTGTTATAATTGGATTTCTTATTGTGCTTTCTTTGAGTCTCACTTATTATGCATTAACAATTAGAGGAACAATATTAAAGGAACAAAGCAAGGAACTTCCCACGACACAGGACATGCTCCCTGCAAAATATTTAATAGATAGATGTCTCTCCTTAGTATCATCTCAGGGTGTAGTCTTATTGGGCAAGCGTGGTGGATACATTGAACATCCCTTTCCCCGCTTGGAAACACGACCTACAGAGAAAGAAATCCTTGCATACTTTTATCTTAGACGTAGGGACACACAGCCAAAGATGATAATTCCCCCACTAGAGTATATGCAAAATGAGCTTCAACGATATGTTAGAGATTATTTGCGTTATTGCCTTGACGATTTTGAATTTTTCTCCCATAAAGGCATTAACGTAAAGATGCAAAACATGGCCGTCAATGTTACTATTGCAGACGAAGCTATTGCAGTGAACCTTTATTTCCCGGTGACATTAAAGACAGGAGACAAAATCACTGAATTGAAAGATTTTGTAGAGACATTGCCTATCCGCTTGGGAGAAATACATAAGCTGGCTACAGAGCTTGTCAAAGAGACAGGAACCTTTGAACAGAACTTAAAACAGGAAGTAAAAAGAAAGATAAATGCCTGCGACAGTAAGCCCACTCTTGACACCAAATTCCCCTTAGAAAAGATTGCCTCTCGGTTCCAAAAGCTTCGTGTTGTGAACCATGAATCTGATTGCCAGCAGGAAACTGCCTTTTGTGACACCTGGACTGTAAAGGTAACGGTTCAATATAAGCCCATGCCTCTTGCAGACTGTCAGACTGAAATAAAAGAAGTCCACCAGCTTGCACCATTGACGACAGTTTATGGCATTTTGGACGATGATGCACCACAACACCCGTATGTATTCCTGTTCATGACGAAAATTAATATTGATGAAGAAGGATTCTGCAATTATAACTGCTAAAGCAAAAGGTATTTAAGAGTCATTTGCCCTCGGTTAGGAAATGCAGAAAAAATGGGTAGTTAGAGTATCACTTATTTATTATGTCTTGGCGATTTTATTTAATAATGTATGGATTCGTTACCCTCTGAATTGGCTTTTCGGCATAATGGGGATTTTTGCAACAGTGTCTTCTTTCTGGGTGAAAAAATGATAAGGGGTAAGCGTGGACAGAAAGGTGGGGGTGGTGGAGGAGGGGGCGGGGGTGGAGACCCCATGCAGATGATTTCTATGATTCTTATGATTGTCTCATTAGTTATGGCTATGTCCGGCCAGTGCAATAAAGAAGAACCAAAAAATGAAAAAGATGTTGTGATACCGGGCAAGGACATTATCGGTCCTACTATTATTACTAAAACGTGCAATGAGCTTAATGGGTTTGAGTGTAATCCTTTTACGCAAGTGTGTCGTGGTGATGTGTTACCAGCGTCTGGTAATACAAAGGAAAGCATTTGTTATTCGCAATCGCCAGCCCAACCAAATAATATCACAGAAGCAACGCTTACATGTGCTGTACAGAGGGGATTCAACTGCGGACTGGAAAAATATTGCCCCAACAATCAGTGGATTTCTGCAAAAGATACACAAATGTGTTGCCAATCATTTTGTGTAGAAAGAGTGCAAACAACAGCTTCCTTTCCCACTATTGGGGATGTTGTGATTGAGCGCTTTGATACTGCTTCTTTCGGAGTGTGGTATGGGTCAGACCCTCAAACAAAGACATTCGACGCTAATACGGGTTTCAAAGCCATTGGACATCCTAATTTTGCCAGAGTTCGTTCCATAGGAAGCAATAAATATGAGTTTACCGTTGACGAAAAGAAGTATATATTCACAATAACCAAAAACGAGCCGGCTGAGATAGCTGCGCAAGTTGGGTGATAAAATGAAAGGAAGAATGGGTCAGGGCGCTGGTGGCGGGCAGATGATGATGATGGGGTTACTTTTAGTACTTGTTTTAGTATTCATGCTTTGTGAAGAACAGAATAAGAAAAAAAAATTAGAAGATGAAAACAAGAAATTAAAGGAAGAGATTGA
>JAHFLT010000012.1 GCA_023264635.1 Candidatus Woesearchaeota archaeon
ACAAGAAATCTGCGAGATTTCTTTGTGCTCCATCCGGGAAATGCAAAGAAGCCATAGGCTTCTTGCACAAGGAGAACAGCGGTTCTCCTTTGTGTCACTCTGCAGACTAACAGCACATGCAAGCTGAGGTGCAATGGCTAGCGAGAGCGAGACTTTCTACAGAGCCTTTAGTCGGTGTCTTGTTAATCGATATAAGCAATCATTCGATATAAGCACGCAATTGCTTCATGACAAAAACTTCTGGTGTAAATGTATAGAAGTGTTTTTTTGCCCGCCAGAAAACGAGTTTGCTATACAGTTTAATGAGGTTTGCCAGCATTTTGTTATTGCCCGCTAGATGATGAGTCATCGTCTTCTGATCCAGGAAATACGTTAGATACGACAACTTTTCAATGAGCTTAGCCATTTCTTTTGATCTCCAGCTGGAATAAGTGGTACTGTTATAATGATAATTGCTCCATTCGGCAAGTGTTTTTGGAATAGGCATCCCCATCTGTACACATTCGTCGTACATGGGAGAGCCAGGGAATGGAGTGTAAACTTTTAGTGATGTCATTGAAATATTTGGATTCTCGTCTAAAAGTTTAATCATTAAATTAATAGTATCCTGAATTTGTTCTATTGTTTCTCCAGGAAAACCGGCGATGAAGCTATAAATAGGTCTTATGCCAACCTCCCGTAATTTTCTGTTAGCAACAATAACTTGTTCAACAGTAAGATCTTTTTTCATATGCTTGAGCATATCGTCATTTCCAGATTCTATGCCAACGAAAAATTCTTTAAAGCCGGCATCATAAAGCATCTTTAAGTAATCCATATTCCATCGTGCGATATAATCTGCTCGGCAATTTGACACCATATTGATCTTGATATTCTCCTGTTGGAGTAATTCAGCAAGTTCCTTTGCCCGTGTCATACTCGTGAAAAAGTTATCATCGATAATATCTATGCTTTCTGCGCCCATAGTGATTAAGACTTTCATCCTTTTGACAATCTCTTGTGCTGACAAAGCTCTCCATTTCTGCTTGTTGAAGAGAATATTATAACAAAAACCGCATCGATGTGGACAGCCTTTTCCCGCAACAAGAGAGAGTGCATTTTTTGTTGAATACAAATTTAAAAAGTATGGTTTCATATCAGAGATTAAATTGTACCTTGGGAGCGGAATCTCTTCGAGTTTTGCGAATTCCCTTTCAGGGGTTATTGTTATATTCCCTTGTTTATCTTTAAAACACAGTCCTTTAATGCTATCTAATGGATTCCCTGTGTCTAATGCGTCAACCAGTTCAGGAAACGTAAAATCTGCTTCATTTACGACAATTATGTCTACTAATGGATCCATGATAGTCTGTCGTGGATAAAGGCTTGGATGCACTCCGCCCCAAATAAGAGGAATTTGTGGGGAGATTCTACGTACGATCTCCGCAGTTTTGAGCGCCCATCCAATCTGGCTACCTGTCATCGCCGACACAGCAACACAAAGGACATCTCCTTTGAAGAGTTCGTCTTGTAAAATATTCTCCCAATTTTTCTCCACACGTTGATCGATTACCTTTATTCTAAATTTTTTTTCGGGGATTAATGTGGTTGTATGCATAATGGATAGTGGTAATCCTACAGAACTTCCCACTTTATCCAAAGTGGTCTTTGGGTAAACCATGACTATTGTCCGCATAGGGTATAGGGATAGAAACTTCTATTTAAATAAGTTAGTTTTTTTTTTCCAGTTCCTCAACCGCAGTGATCAATTCATTCTTTGGCGCTTCTCTGAATAGGACAAAAACATTCACTTCCAGATACTCTAGGATGTCTTCTTCCTTTGCGGCGAATTCGCATTTGAATTTCTTGAATAAAGCCATAACCTCTTCTTTTGGTAATTTTAGTATTCTTTCAGCAAATTCGCTCTCCTCATCAATTGCCCAAGTGGTTGTAACTTTATTAAGCATGATTGTCCACATCCACCTTAGTATTCTTAGTCTTTTGGGAAAAAAGGTATTTTTCGTATTTCTTGAATTCCCAGCAATGCATCATTAATCTTCCACTTTTCTTGTAAAATTCTGTATCTTCTAAATCAACATTATCCCATGGTTTTTCTATCAATTCAAGGGGGATAAGATAAGGAAAAAAGAATTGACCTCTTTTAAGATTAGACAACCAATTCCTAAGGAAAATAAAATGACCCCATCTTTTCCACACTTGTCTGTTAAATGAAGAGTCATAGATGCCCATTCTGGCAAGAAGAGACAATGATTTATTAGTAAAATCCAGTCTGGGAAATCGCCATCCCTCCATCTTCATGCCATGCTTTGCAAATATCGTGACAGTATTTTTAATGAGTCTTTTTTGTTCCTTTAATGGCAGCATCGCAAAATTTTCGTGATAGTATCCATGCCCCCCTACGGTGTGGTTCTTGGCTATTTTTTTACACTTCTCTGGATATTTTTCAACAAGATAACCGCAGATATAGAACTCACCGTGTATACCATTTTTAGTGAGTTGAGCAGCGCAAGCTACTGCAGCATCAATATCCTTTTCCACGTCCATTGTAAATATCTGTTTCATAACTGTTGTTTTGCCCATTCCCCTAGTAGTGCTAATGGAAATGCCCTATTTCTCCGTTCGCTTTCATGTACAGAGAACAGTTTAAGTACCTTATCGTGACTGATACCAATAGACTTACAAACATTTTTATCAAATAATGAATCACAATGCTTAATCAGTATATCATCACTCCATTTTCTTATCGGTGGTGTGAAGCCATATTTCTGCCTGTTGATAATCGTATATGGCAAGATACCCTTCATCGCTTTGCGCACGATGTATTTACCCGTAAATCCATTAACTTTAAACCTTGTGGGAAGATTTCCTGCAAATTCAAGCATCATGTTGTCTAAATAGGGTACTCTCGATTCAACAGCATGGATCATATTAATTTTATCATCCACCATCAGATAATTCTCTGCAAGGAGAAACTTCGTATCGAGCTTGATAAGCTGATTGACGGTAGTGTCTGAAGATGCAAAGATAGGTGCAATACGTTCATTCGCTGGTTGATGAGGGATGTCTAAATCCGCAATGGCCTCATCCGGAAATGTTTTGTACATCAGCTTGGTGTAGGCAAGCTCTGGTTTTCCTGCTATAAGCAAATATGTTGCACCGAAAGAGGCATATCGGGCAAGTTTCCGTGGTAAAAAATAGGAAGACTTTTGCAGCGTTGATAGCACTAAGTTATTCTGCAAAAATGGCAGCTTCTTTGTCAGCTCGCCTACTCTGCTCACCACTTTGTGCTGTCTATATCCACCGAAAAGTTCATCACTACCATTACCAGTAAGGACAACGGTTACTTTTTTCTTTGCTTCTTTTGCCAGATAATAAAGAGGGACAGAAGCTGCATTGCCAATAGGATCATCAAGATGATACGCTAATGTTGGTAATACCTTTAGGACGTGATCGCTACTGACAATAACTTCCTGATGGTCTGTGCTGAAATGTTCTGCAACCAAGCGTGCATATCCTGGCTCATTCACGACGTCATCAGAATCAAATCCTACAGAAAATGTTTTCACTGGAGCTTTCACTATGCTTGCCATAAACGCCACAATCGAGCTGCTGTCAAGACCTCCGGATAAGTAAGCTCCATAAGGAACATCTGACATTAGCTGTTGCTTGACACTCTGCTTGAGAACTGCGCGGAAGCTAAGCGCATAATAGTCTTCATCGCCTCCACCTTCTTGAAATGTGACATCCCAGTACTTTCTCAGTTCCAATTGCTCATCCCGCAATGTTGCATAATGCCCTGGTGGAAGCTTGTATATATCCTCCCACATGGTGCATGGACTCGGAACAAATCCATATTGGAGAACATCACCCACGCTTTCCTTTCGGAGGTTTCGTGGCACACCAGCTTCAAAAATAGCTTTTATCTCTGATGCGAAAACCAGCTTCCCGTCTTTCCAATAATAATAAAGTGGTTTTATTCCTATGCGGTCACGTGCCAGGACAAGCATTTTCTTTTGCTCATCATACAGCGCAAAAGCGAACATCCCATTCAGTCTTGAGATGGCGCTTACATTCCATTCCTCATAGGCATGCACAATAACTTCGGTATCCGTATTGCTCGTGAATGTATGTCTCGGTAGCTCTTTTCTGATGTCATTGTGATTGTAAACCTCTCCATTGAAAACAAGACATATGTCTCCATCTTCGTTAAACATCGGCTGCTTGCCACGCTCACTCAAATCAACGATGCTGAGTCGTTGATGTCCTAGGCTTATGCCCTTAGTGAGATAGTATCCACTCTGGTCAGGACCTCTATGAGCTACCTTTTTCATCATCTTTTGGACAATCTTTTTATCTTCCCAGTTGATACCGACTATGCCGCACATCCTGCCCTCACATATTTTTCCAATACCATACAGTATTTCTTTGCTTGTTCTTCCCAAGTGCCGGAGTTTTGCAGATACCACTGCCTTGCTTTTTTCCCAAGCGTTACAGCTTTTTGCGGATGCTCGAGGAGATATTTAATTCCTTCTGCGAGATTAGGCGTATAATATGCTGGGTAGCCTATTTCCTCTGCAAGATTGGGTGATATTGCGACAACTGGTTTTGCCATCGCTGCGTAATCGTACATCTTGATACTTGAATCCCAAGAGAGGGGATAAACACAGACACGAGCCTTTGCTATGCAGCTGGGAACTTCCTCATTAGGGATGTCTGTAATGATTTTTAGTATTATGTTCTCCTTTTTACATGATTCAATGAGTTGCGGGATGTTGTATATTGGGACGACTTGCCCTACATAGCAGGCATCATACTCCGGTTTTTCGTTCAGCGGAGTGAAATCAGAGCCATTTGGTATGAGGTCGTTTCCTTTGTATTTGATAAGATTGTAATGCGTGGGTGATGTTATGAAATCATGATGTTTGCGGAAGAAACGCAGTCTCCCTGCTGGATAAAGCGCAAAATGATCAGTCATGTCATGGACAAACACTGCCTTTTTTTTTCCAGGTAGTAGATGATGGAAAGCAGTGATGAGCCCAGCCACTTTACCGACAGAAATAACAATATCTGGCTTGAACCTCAGATATGTCCAAAAATAGTGCCACCAGTCCTGCTTATAGACATAGACAACGCTATGCCCTAGCTTCCCGAAGAGATACGGAAATCTCGTCCAGCGCATCTTTGCCTTATGCAGATGATAGGGTAATGTATCGTGTGTGATGACAATGATTCTCATACGTCGACTGGTGATGGTGGATTTTTAAAGGTAGCGAAAAAAATCTATCTCTTCAATGGTTCCTTTGTGAATCTGAACTTTTCGATGTTTTTTGTCTACTCTTAAAGAGGGGATTTTCCGTTCCCTGAATAGCTTCAGCTGCAGCTTTTGCATAAAATGGCGCTTCACGAGACCAGCCAAACCACCCCCCATTACATGCATACACTGCCATAAACTCAAAATGGCCACCAGCAATAATATATTTTCCGATTGTAACTGTATCACTAGTAACAGTGACTGGCGTTTTTCTCCAAGTCTGATACACATTTTTTTCTTGTTCTGGAGAGATTTTTCCTTGTTTACTCTCAATAAACTTTTCGAGTACTGATACATCCAGTTCTGCAATTTTTTTGACTAGGTTAGTGTTATAAGTAGCATACCCTTCCGAAAATGCATCTGCATTAAATGTAAAAAGAGTTCCCGTAATGGGTGGACTATTTTTAGCTATGTGCGTTATGAGTTCATAGAGGTGCTGCGTTGCAAAGGTATAGTCACCCATTCTAAATAAAGAGGTATACGCTGCAAAGAATCCAGATTCAATATTACCGTGCGACTTGGTTATAAGTTCTAATGTCATTTATTTCCTCCCCCATACTGTTTTAGATAATATTCCTTGAACTGCCCGGACTTGATACGTTCCCACCATGCATGGTTGTCCACATACCACTTTATTGTTTTTTCTAATCCACCAGATAGGGAGGTACGTGGTCCCCAGCCAGTATCTCGCATCAGCTTTTCATAATTCAAGCTGTAGCGCACATCATGATGTGGTCTGTCAGTGACATAAACCATCAACGATTTTGGTTTCTTTAAGGTATCCAGTATTATTTCCACGATTTCTTTATTAGTATAATCACGGAAAACAGTTCCTCCGATGTTGTATACTTCTCCTGCCTTTCCTCGCTCGAGCACAGCCAGAATTGCTTCGCAGTTATCCTCGACAAACAACCAGTCACGCATCTGTTTTCCATCACCATAAATAGGTATTGGCTTATTTTCTAACGCATTGGTGATGGCAAGTGGGATAAATTTTTCAGGATACTGGTAAGGACCATAATTATTACTAGGACGAACAATGGTAATTGGTAAATGATTAGGATGTAGGAAATAGGATTGTACTAGTTTATCCGCTGCTTCTTTGGTTAGAGCATAGGGATTTCCGAGTGTGGCATTTAGCCTATCTGTTTCCACGCTTTTCCCATATTTTTTTGCGCCATACACTTCATCGGTACTAATGTGGACAAAACGATGCAGTCGTACGTTTTTTGAACATTCAAGTAGTGTCAGCGTGCCAGTCACATTAGTTATGGAGAACTCTTCTGGTCCACAAATAGAGCGATCTACATGTGTCTCTGCTGCGAAATGCACAATAGCATCAATGGACTTTGTTAACAGATCATTGACAATTTTTTTGTTGCATATGTCTCCATTTACAAATGCATAGCGGGAATCTTTTAGCAAGTCTGCATGGTTGTCCGAATTACCGGAGTAAGTCATTTTGTCAAGGTTGGTTATCTTCCAGCTCTGGCGATACCCAAGAATATGCCTAATGAAATTAGAGCCGATAAAACCGAGTCCCCCAGTGACGAGAAGGTTCATATTGAGTGGGATAATTGTTCTACTATTAAATATTTGTTAGAATAGTGCATAAACAAATGGGCTAAGTGCAGAATTCTGGCTGAAGATGATGAGTAGCGAAACGAACAGCAGCATAAGCAAGATGGGTAAGAGCCACCATTTTTTGTTCACTTTCATGAACGCCCAAAGATCAGTAAGAAGATTCATCTCTCTTTTGGAGGTGCAACACTATACATAAACTTTTCTTTGTCAATCAGTAGCGTATTTTTCAGAGTCCCACATATGCTTGGGATTATCATCTCGCTTAATGAGATAGTTGCCCATAACCAAATAATCTATACCCGTACCCATCATACAAAGATATGCATCATGCGGTGTGCACACTATTGGTTCTCCACGTATGTTGAAAGATGTGTTGATGAGAATCGGTACTTTGCTCAGCTTTCCGAACTCTTTGATGAGAGAATAATATCTAGGATTCTGCTCGCGCCTGATGACTTGGAGACGGCCAGTCCCATCTACGTGAGTAACTGCTGGTAGAAGCTTCTGTTTCTGTTTCTTTATGGGATATACCATCAACATATAGTCTGCAGCGATTGGTACTTCCTTGTCCACATCAAAATAATCATGGATATCTTCAACACAGATGACAGGTGCAAACGGCCTGAACTTTTCCCGGTGTTTTACCTTAAGATTGAGTATACCCCGCATCTTTGGGTTGCAAGGATTCGACAAGATGCTTCTTGCTCCTAATGCACGAGGACCAAATTCCGTTCGTCCCTGAAACCAGCCAACAACGTGATTATTGTATATCAGCTTGGCCACATTGGTGGTAAGTTCATTATCGTTCTTGAAAAGAGTATACTTCACGTGGTAATGCTCAAGATACTTTTTTATCTGCTCATCTGTGTATGATGGACCAAGATATGCGTGTTTCATGACAAAGCTTCGATTGTTCCCGAACAAAGAATAATAGACGTATGCAGCAGCGCCTACACTTGTTCCCCCATCTCCTGCGGCTGGTTGAATAAAAAACCTTTTGAAAGGAGTTTCCTTTAGTATTTTTCCATTTGCAACACTGTTTAATGCAACCCCACCAGCCATGCAAAGGTTGTTGCAACTGTATTTTGTATGTAAATTTCGAATGATCAGGAACAATGTATCTTCCACAACTTTTTGTAATGAGGCTGCTATATCTTTATGTCTTTCTGTTATTTCCTCTTCTTTTTTCCTGGCAGGTCCAAATTCCTCTATAAATTTTTTACTGGGCATCGACATCCTATAATGATAAACGAAATAGTCCATATCTAGAGCAAAACTGCCATCTTTTTTCACATCAAGCACTTTTCTGAATTTATCTACATAGAGTGGTTTTCCATATGCAGCAAGCCCCATGACTTTATACTCAGAATTGTTGACGCTCATTCCAAGATACCCTGTCACTGCACTATACAGCAACCCGAGAGAATGGGGAAAACGTATCTCCTTTTCAAGGTGTATTTCATTGTCTTTAGCAAAACCATACGTAGCACTTGCCCATTCGCCCACACCATCTACAGTGAGGATTACTGACTCCGAAAATGGGCTCATAAGATAAGAGCTAGCGGCGTGTGCCAGATGATGCTCAATGAAGTAGATATTCCCCAAATACTTTAATTTCCTTTTGATAATTCCCCTTATGTGCAACTTCTCGTTTATCCATGAAGGCATAGTCTTGGCAAATGCGGTAAACCCTCTTGGAAAGCTATACACGAACTGGCTCATGATACGTTCAAACTTCAGTAATGGTTTTTCGTAGAAGGCGATGCAGTCCACTTGGTTTATGGTCACTCCTGCTTTCTGCAGGCAGAATCGTATTGCATTATACGGAAAACTGAAATCGTGCTTTTTCCTTGTGAATCGTTCTTCTTCAGCAGCTGCTACAAGTTCGCCATCTTTGATTATGGCTGCTGAAGAGTCATGGGAAAACGCACTTATACCGAGAACTATCATTTTAAAATGGTCTCAAAGACTCCTCCTTGGTTTTATTGGTCGATGCCTTATCTGCCCAGTAGCTGCCATCTTTTTCTGGATGGGTCATCGGCAGGAACTTCTTCCTTCCTACTTTTGAGAATAGAGCAACAAGACCAATGCCGAAGATAAACACGAATAGTAGCGTGACAACATTTATTGTCTTGCTGATAGAATGTCCGAATTCTTTAAAACCAGCGGCAAATCCCTTAAAAAACAATTTCATTTTTCTCTCCAGGATCAGCTAGAAGATAGATATCCCATAGAATTACTGCCATTAAAACAACAGGATAATTAAGCCATTTGTGGATAAAGATGAAATATGCCACTGAAAAGAAGAGTATACTGCCGAAAAGCAGCCCAGCAAATCTTCCACTTTTGTACTCAGTAGTTTCATTATCTGGAAAAAAAAACATTCTCTGTGAAAGTAAGTCACTTCTATAAATAATTTCCTACCTTCCACCTATTTTATAAATGTCATCTGATTTTCGAAGCATTATGACGCTCGATAATGTGTTGAAAGGAATCATCCTTGCAGGAGGCAAGGGCTTACGACTTGAGAGAAATACCACTGTGACCAACAAACATTTAGTACGGGTTGGCAGATATCCGATGATTGAATACCCCCTAGCGACACTGCGGAAAATGGGAATAACAGATATTACGATTGTCACCGGTACAGAGCACGTTGGTGCAATTACCAGCTACTTAACAGCTGCTTATCCAAAGATAGACTTCACGTATAAAGTGCAAAAAGATGCTGGTGGAATCGCACAGGCGCTTGCACTTGCCGAGAATGTTGTGCAAGGCAACAAAATGGCAGTCATTCTAGGTGATAATGTTTTTGAAGATAATTTCTCTTCCTATGCAAAACAGTTCATTGACGGTGTTAGTGGGAGTATGTTTTTTGTAAAGGCCGTACCAGATCCGTATCGCTTCGGCGTTGCTGAGACTAGTGATGGCAATATCATCTCCATCGAAGAGAAACCTAAGAACCCAAAATCAAACTTTGCTGTAACCGGCTTGTATTTTTATGACCCAACTGTTTTTGACAAGATAAAACTTCTCACACCATCTGCTCGCGGAGAATATGAGATAACTGATGTCAACAACATGTATGTTAAAGAGAGGAGGACGGTGTGCACGTCTGTTAATGGTTTTTGGTCAGATGCCGGAACACTTGAGAGCATTACTCACTGTGATGAATGGCTTAAAATAAGTGGATTTGATCCACTGATATCTGAAATATCAGGAGGAAAAAATAGACTTCTTAGAGGTAAATTCTAAAAAGTAAATACTCAGGATGCACAAACTCATTATAGGTATTGTCAATTGGAATACGAAAGATTTGTTGGATGGTTGTCTAGCGTCTCTTAAGGACCAGAAGGCAACATTTCAATTTTCAACTGTCGTTGTAGATAATGCCTCTGTGGATGGAAGCCCCAGTATTGCCAAAAAATATAAAGTCTATCTCCTCCAAAACAAGGAGAATAGTTGTATGGCTGCAGGGTTGAATCAGATCGTTGAGGAATACCCTGCGGAATATTATCTCTTTCTCCATCCAGACACGACCTTAAGAAACGGAGTGTTGCGGAAGATGGTAGAATATATTGAGGTTCACCCGGATGTTGGCGTTATTGGACCGCATCTTGTGTACCCAGAGGGTAAGAATTTTGCTTCTTTTCATAGATTCCCTGTGATGCGTGCACTTCTTTTTGAAACATTTCCGCTTGTTTTTCAGAAAAAACTTATGTTGCATGGTGTCTATTTACGAGGGTGTAATTACACCAAAGAACGAGAGGTAGATATCATCGCAAGCGCCTGTTTCCTCGTGAGAAAGAAATGTCTCGATACGGTTGGATTACTCGACCCGCGTTTCACTAATTGGATGGCAGAATGGGACTTATGTAAAAGGATCAAAGATAAGGGATGGAAGATAAAATATGTCCCATTCGCAGAAGTCATCCATTATGAAGGACAGGCAAGCGTCACAAAAGCAGGAATGGGAATGGAGTACAAGAAATATTCTTATGTCATTGCAGACAGGATGCTGGATTCTCTCTTCTTATTTTATAGAAAGCACTACTCTCCTACATCATTGAGAATCCTAAAAATACTGGTGATTGTGGGCATGATGATAAAATCAATGCTGTATCTGCCGCTTATCTTTTATCCCACCAAAGCACAAGAAGCAAGAGAAAGAATAAGACATTATCTAAGAACAAGCAGAAAGTGCCTTACTCAGTAATTGTGTGTGCAACTTCTTTCGCATGTTTCTCAAATTCATTAAGGAAGTGTTTCCACGAGAAATTCGCAACAACGTGCTTCCTGCCAGTTTTGCCCATTTTCTCTACAATGTCTGGGTGATGCGAAAGATACTCCATTCTCTGCGCCATCTCTTCTATGCTGGTGACGAGATATCCAGTTTTGCTTTCGATAATGGATTCACGAGGGCCTCCCTCATTCACGCTAATGATCGGCTTTTGACATGCCATGGCCTCCAATGGAACAATTCCGAAATCTTCATTCATAGCAGAGAATAGAACTGCTGTGCACCGGGAATAAAGTTCCTTGAATTCTTCCTCTGGCACATCAACACGTATATCTGAATGCAGTCGACGCATGCGTTCTAAGTACCATCTGTCTTTATCTTGTAATCCCCCAGCAATAACCAGTTTAAAATGTGTGGTCAGATTGCGTTGCTTGAATAACCTGTATGCAGCAATGACGTACTCTATGCGTTTGCTTGGTGTAATTCTTCCGGGATAAAAAAAATATTTGTCATATGCTTCATTATGGAACTCACTTGGGTCAACAGCTGGATTCAGCACACAAGAATCCTTGTTGAGATAGTTTTTCAGCTGCGCTTGCGTGTTTTTGGAATTAGCCAAGACACATTCAATACGAGAGACAACATCGTAATTTATTTTCCGATACACTTTCGTAAAAAGATAATGCCCAGCTTTAACGGGAAATGAATATTCCTGCATACGGGCATGGTACAAGTCATATGCTGCACGACCGGGAGAATGACAATACCATAAGACTCGTGGATTGCGATTGCGTATGAATTGCGATGGCGGGAAATGAGCGTTTATGACATCATAATCCCTTATCTTCATCCTGTAGTATCCGAGACCCGTTTTCAACATGAAGAGGGAATTCATATTTAATGGCTTTACAATTCTGATGTCGCAATTTTTGAGCATCTCCCAGCTGTTTTCCTTTTTCCACGCATACGTATAAATAATGGGATTGAACCGCTCTGCAAGCTTAGCGACAACCAATTCAGCTCCGCCACGCAGGACGAAATTGGGGTGCACAACGACGAGATCCATTTGGCTGTAGCAACTAGAAACTTTTAAATAGCTTTCCTTTTTTTGTCTAACCATGGATGAAAAAGAAGTTCGAGTTGTGCAGATTAATGAAACACAGAAGAACAATGAAAAAGATAATAATGATAATAAAGCTACTATTAAACAAGGTGAAGTGAAACAGAATGATAGCCATATTAATTTATTTGGATTCAATGTTTCCAGATTTATTCTTAATGTTTTCAGATTTATTCTTCTGTTTTTGCTGGTATTGCTAATTGCTTATTTCCGGATACAATATTCATTTGGTGAAAGCGTCTGGGTTGATGAAAGTGTTTATATGTGGCAAGGCTATCGGTTACTCCATTCACCAAGCCTTATGTTATCATTAGATTATTACGGCAACACGCCTTTTCCGCTTTTAGTTATGGCGTTTTTCAATCTCTTTACCAATCGTCTTATTGCTGGTCGTCTCACAGTCTATTTCTTTTCGTTACTAGGAATCTTCCTTGTCTATCTTATTGGAAGAATGTTGAAAGATGAATATGTTGGTTTTTTGGCAGCTTTGCTTCTAACATTTAATCAGGCACATTGGTTTTTTGGGTCACGCACGTTAATGGATATACCAGAAGCAACGATGGTCAGTCTTTGTGTCTATTTGTTTTTACGCTATGAGAAGGAACGCAGTACAATGAATCTTATACTACTTTTACTCTCGCTTATTGCGACTGTTGAAACAAAAATTCCCGCAATTCTCATATTTCCTGCGATAGCGCTCTATTACTTCTTACCTTTTATTATAGCTCCCAGAAAATTTCTTGAGAATATCTACACTATTATGAAAGAAAAAACATCAATCTATCTGCTGGGAGGAACATTTTTCATTTTTTTATTGAGCCTGTTTTTTGATAAAGAGAGATTCCTTTTCTTTGTTCATACCGCAGAAGCTCTGAGTCCCCGGATTACTTTCATTGTAAAACTCCCAGCCATGTTTTCGTATACCGTTATTTTTTTCCTTATCATTGGTATCTTATTAATTCTATTTTATAGAAAATGGGATGCAATTGCAATACTTTGTGTTTTTTTTACATATCTTGGCGCATTTTCCCTCTTTCCATCTCAATCAGATGTTCGCCATATTCTTCCCATCGTACCGCTTGGTATGATTATTGCTTCTTTTGCGTATTTTGAACTTAGCACGTTCGTAAAACCGTTTTTTGAACTCCCGTTCTTAGAATGGGGGCTTCTTATTATCGGATGCATTTTCGTTATTTCACTGTATGATTCTGGTATTGCATTGAATAACGATAAATCATATAGCTATACGGGTTACTATGAAGCTGGACAATGGCTTGCAGAAAACCTACCAAATGGATCTCTTGCATATGTTAGTTCACAAGGCCCCATTCGTCTTTTTTCTGGTTTGGGTTATAGGACAGAAAATGGACCACTTCGACAGATACAGACATTTGGCGAGGGACGAGTACCTAATTTTTCAAAGGCACAATTACCCATTTATTTACATATAGACACATGGGAAAGGGGCCCTACGTGGAGCTCTCCTATTACTAAAGAAAAGTTGCAAGCGCTTCAAGCACAAGGATTTAAAGTAGTAAAAACTGTTACACGAAAGTTTTTTGATTATGATACTGAAAAATTAATAGATGAGTATCCAGTTCATATATTTTTGGTTAAAACGGAGTAGGAAATTAGGTACGTTCAAAGAGTGCAAAGCGGACTGCAGGATAGCAGAATTCCGTTTTTTTGTTGTAATAATGGGTAAAGAAGTTCATTACCTTATTTTCATCATATGTATGGCTCAACACAAGCCAAACTCTCTGCCGGGAAGCAAAAAAAGATTCCACTTCTTTCAGATCTTCATCGTCTATATGCTTTGATGTAACCTTACCAAATCCTTCAACAGGCAGACTAGGTACGTAGAACGTTAGTGCATATTTGAGAATAGGGTTCCTTATTAACACAAGGTCTTCAGGTTGGCGGTGGGTTTCAATATATTCTGCAGTTTGTTTGTAGAACGCCCTCATTGGTATCTTCTCCGAGTAATAATTATAATTTGACAAAGCGCTAGTAAGGAGAATCGATACTATCAAGACAATAAAAAAATGCTTCTTTACCTTCATTAGTCCATTGGCTATTAAAATATAAAATGGTATAGATGAGTATAAAACATACCTGACTGCATAAAAGTTACTTCCCATAAAAAGAGTAAGTAAGAATGGAAGGAAGATTGGTATGAAAAAATAAAAAATGAGAAATGAAATATGATTTTTGTTTGTTTTCCATACACGTCCACGGAAAGGTACCCATATACTGAAAATTAGTGGTATGAGGAAGCCAGTGAAATAGAAGAACAAACTAATAATGATAATGTGAATGGGTGATGTTTCTGTGAGTAATGTTTTACCAATCCCAAATGTGATAAAAACTGAAATGAGGTAGACTAGACTGTTTATCACATTTTTTTCTCCCCCAAAGAGCAAAGGCATTTGATGGAAATCCTCTTTTGGTGCTAGACTGTAAACTGAGAGAAGCTGATAGACGAAATAGGGGAGCCATGGAAGATATAATAAAAAAATAATGCCAGCAACAAAAAAACATATCCCTACTCTTCTTCTATAAATAAGATAAACCAATTGAAAGAAGATTGCGAATATACCATAAGTGTGCGTATACAGAGTAAGTGCTGCAAAGATGCAGTAAGAGATCCACCAATGCATTTTATGGTCTCTCAATGCTCTAATAAGTGCATATGAAGAAATCAGTACTAAAAAAGTTAAAAGAGCATATGGCCGTGCATCCTGTCCGTAGTGTATCTGAAGTGGCGCGATTGCAAAAATGAATGCTGCAAGGAGCGAGACCTGTCGATTATAAAACAATTCCGCAAAAAAATAGAGCAGGAATATAGTTAAGGTCCCAAAGATAACTGATACAATTCTCATTGCAAAGACATTTATACCAAACAGCTTAAAACTCAGTCCAATGAGCGTGAAGAAAAGTGGTTGGTGACTTGAAAATCCTTGCCATCCTTTGTAATCATAGATGGGGGAGCTGATATTATTATAAACACCATCTTTATAGGAAAAATAGGTCGGGAGGAGAGACAGCGCATTTCCTCCCACTTTTAATGTATATAACTCATCGATCCAGATACTTTGGTGTGTAAGCAGGAGAATACGCAAGAAGAAACCGACAATAACGATGGCCACGAGATAAACGGACGTTTTTTTCATTTGGAGCAAGGAATAAGTAAACGATTTTTAAATCTTCTTCAATGTATACAAAAAAAGATCTTTTAGTTGACGTGAAACAGCACGCCATTTGTTTCCAGAGCCATTTCCAAATGAACGAGAGGCATGTTCAATATCAACAGTCTTGATACGGTATCCTTTCTCCATTCCCTTAAGTATTATCTCTGCCTCAATAAATGCACTTTTACTTTCCAAAACAAGTTCACTAAAAACTTTTTTTTGGTAAAGTTTCATACTATTAATGTCCCATGCAATATCTGTTCCGAAAAGAAGTGATAGAAGATAACGATATATCCAGGCAACCCCTATTCTAATGACGCCATCTTTTCGATTTTTTCTGTTACCAATCACTATTTGATAGTCTAAAGCATAAGGAATGAATTTTTCAAGTTCGGTCATAAGAACTTGTTCATCTGCACTATTTAAAAAAATAAAGTCCTTTGTTACATACGTATAAGCTGTACGGAGAGCCTCACCGATTCCCCTATTTTTGGCATGGCTATATATTTTAATGAAAGAATACTCTTTTTGTAACGTTTCCAAAATCTCTAAAGTGCGATCAGTACTTCCATCATTGACCACAATTATTTCATAATCCCGTGTATATTTTTTGGCAACTACCTCCGCAAGAAGGATAACGCGTGCAATAGTGTTTTCCTCATTATAAATGGGTACAACTATAGAAATGCTAGTTATTTTCATGAAGTGGTACTTCTATCACGTTCTACACTTCGCATAAAGGAGAGCACAGTAATCTGGTAACTCCTTTCCTAGTTCATATAAAGCATCAAGTATTTGTTTATCAAAGGAAACCATTTGAGGGTTTGAAAGTGGTTTCAAAAACATTCCACCCATTTCCAGGATAGTAAGTCCTGAATGATGAATATCATTTTGTAGCGTCTCTTTATCATAGACTCGCCTGTGCCCTTGACACAGATCTGATTCCACGAGGTCATGCACATTCTTAACTAATCCCATATACTTTCCCAGTCTCCGATTCATTGAGTAAGCATTTGGAACTACTATAATTATGTAGCCAGGTGTAAAACACCACTCCTTAACATGCTTAAGTAAATCTACAGGACAATCGACATGTTCTAGCACATTATTAAGAATAATACTATTAAATAAAATAGATGGTGTATACGTCTCAAGCAAGGAGCAAATGTACATCCCCTTTTTATCTGTTTTTTGTGCTTCTTCAAGAGCGGAAGCACATCCGTCAATTCCCATGACAAACGGATAATTTTTACTTAGTTCACGAGTAAGTAATCCCTCAGCACACCCAGCATCACAAACATTTGGGCCAACAATTAACTCTTTTAATTTTTTTAGCTGGTACTCTGCCAGAATAGAATCAAAACTAGCTTCTCTCCTCTTCCATTTGATCCTATTTAATCTATTCTTCTCATCTACATCCTCAAACATAGGGAATTACCTCTTCTAGTTTTAAAACAATGACATCCGGTGAAAATCTGTTCAAAAAAACATAGTTTCGCTGTCCATCACAAACCGCAATACTTTTTACTCCAATTACCTTCGCGGTTTTTATGTCTTCTTCAGTATCTCCAATGATGGCAGATATTTTTGCAGATAGCTTCCTATTTGGGGGGAGAGTTAATAACTCTGCTTTTGTTTTTTGTGTTGTGGGAGAAATGATTTTATTAAAGAAGTGGTTAATGTTTAAATTTTCAAGTTCACGTATTACATTTTCTTTGTTTTTTCTCATTGTGACAAGTAAGAGGTGGTGTTTTTGTGTGAGATGATGTAAAACTTCTTTCGCTCGGTGCTTTAACGTATCTAATGAGAGGTATTCCATTCGTTCTATCTGCGTAAACCAATAGTTTATATATTTTTTCTCATCTGTTTTTGTGTGGCATAGTGTAGTGATTTTTCTTTCAGAGTATCCTAGACGTTTACAATTCCAGTATTCTTTTTCTGTAAGGATTGTCTCGTTTAAAGGAAGATGGTATGAGGAATAGATACTATAAAACCTTTTTCTTACGTCTAGAAGCGTTCCATCAAGATCTATGCCAATATAGTTTTTATCTCTTCCTTCGTTCATATAACTCCCATTCATATTTGTTGATCTCATCTAACGTTGTTAATTTGGGTTCTACATCCATTCCACGAATCCATGCCAAATTATCTGGGAGGGGGTTCATCTTTTTTAAAGGGAGGATAGTTTCTTCTCCCAATGCTAATTTAACATAAAGATAGGGCATATTCAAACCTGCTTTCGAAAAAAAATAATGCGTCGTGAAAAACCGGCCAATATTAATTTCAGTAGGATTAGGAACTTTTTCCAGATCATATGTTAAATCAACGCTGTATATTCCATGTGGTTGTGAATCTATTGTTAAAATAGACTTTAATGCAATCTCATCCAATGTTGCATCGGAATAAGTTATTCCAGTGCCAGTTAAACCAGTAACACCAGATGGTGATCTGTTTGCAAATTCCCAATATAATCTTTTTCTTCCTTGTGCAACAACTAACTCACCATTTTTCCAGAGGGATTGCCATGTAACACTTTGCTCTTCAAGACATTCAGCTGCTGAATATTTTCCCCATCCGTCTTTAAAATCAATCCATTTTTTTGCCATATCATAATTCGTAGCAGGTAATGACCCTTTCCCAAAAGCTCCAGAAATTTCTCTAATCCAGATTTTCCCATTTTTTTGTTGTAACTCAGACCATGCTTTTTGCAAATCACCTTCGTTTCTTATCAGCATAGTTTGCGGAACCTTAATCCCAGCATTTCTCCATTTTTGATAAGAAGAAACTTTATCTTGACATATTTTTATAATGTCATCACCTGGAAGGAAAACACGCGTCTCCACATTTTTGCGTTCCGAAGAGATCACCGCAATTTCGACATCCGGCTGGGCAAAAAGCAAGTGAATGTCGTATTCCTTGATGATATCATTAAGACATGGAATATAATCACTGTCACTACACGTAGGGATAAGGTGTTTTTTATCAGTCTCTGCCCGTTGGAGACTGTATTTGTCACAATCCACCCCTACCAGAAAGAAACGCTCAGAAGCTAATCGCAATGATCGAACAAAATTGGTAGTAGCTGCTCCCCCTGCACCGGTTAAAAGTATTTTTTTCATAAATAAATCTTCTTCCCACCAGCTTTAAGCGATGTTTGTGCAGCTTCAATAATCTCAACAACTTCTTTTCCGAAGGAGCCATCAGAGAGTGGTTTTCTCAATTCTTCAATGCATCCAATAAATTCTCTACATACGCTTCCCAAAGGTTCATACAAATCAAGCACGGGGATGAAAATATCTCCTAAGCGATAGCTAACATGCTCATCAAACGTGTCGCAATATTTATGAGTTGGTGAACCATGCTCTTTTTTTAGTGATACTCCTTTGTCATATATCTTAATTTTTTCTGCTGGTTCAACATCATCATAAAAAAGCATCTTTTCGCTCCCAATAACGGTGAATTGTCTTATTTTACGTGGGCTTAACCAACTAAGATGTAAGTGAGCAGTTACCCCTCCACTGTAATTTAGATAGACATAACAAGAATCTTCTACTAATTTTTGGATGTGTGCATCTCCAAATGTCATAACTGAAATCGGTTTTTTTTCTAGAATATGTAATAGTATTGAAATGTCATGTGGAGCCAAATCCCAAATAACATTAATATCTTTTTGAAAAATGCCCAGATTCAATCTCTGAATATCTATAGTATGAATTTCACCAAGGTAATTCTGGTTAATTAGTTCTTTCATTTTTTTCACGGGAGAACTATAGAGAAAAGTATGATCTACCATTAACACTTTTTTTTTGTCCTCGGCAAGTGCTATCAGCTCTTCAATTAGTTTACTCTCAGTAGAGATAGGTTTCTCAACAAGAACATGTTTTAGTTTTGTTAAGGATTGCTTTACTAAGGTATAATGTGAAGATACTGGTGTTGAAATAACAATCGCATCAAGGTCTTTATCTTCAAATAGTACATTAGCATCACGGGTAACTTGTACTGCCGGATAAATTTCTTTAATGTGGTCTAACCTTTCTTGCCTTAGATCACAGCACCACTTAATGAAACATCGTCTATTTGCATATAAGTTACGAACTGCATTAGGCCCCCAGTATCCTAATCCGATAATGCCCATATTGACTACCATTATTAGAATAGGACTGAGAAACTTTTAAATAGCTTTCCTTTTTTTGTCTGATGGTGAAAGAAAACTTTTCTAAACTGACTATCGTGTTTTTGCTTTTCTTAGCCATTGCTGGCTATTTTAGAATACAATACTCCTTTGCGGAAGGTGTCTGGGTAGATGAAACAGTTTTCATGTGGCAGGGCTATAGGTTACTTCATTCTCCCGGTCTTCTTATGACACCAGATTATTATGGCAACACACCTTTTCCTCTTATGATCATAGCACTCTTTAATATCTTTAGTCACGATCGCTTTATTGCAGGTCGTTTGACTGCATATTTTTTTTCCATGATTGGAATCATCTTTGTCTATTTAATTGGGAAAGAATTAAAGAATGAGTATGTGGGAATCTTAGCAGCACTCCTTACAACATTTAACCATTTACATTGGTTTTTAGGATCTCGTATGTTAATGGATTTACCCGAGACAACAATGGTAAGCCTGTCAGTGTACGCTCTCCTGCATTTTGAGAAAGAAAAAACCACTCGTCATTTATTTTTACTCCTCTTTGCGGTTCTCGCAACAACCTTGACAAAACTTCCTGGAATTCTCATCCTTCCCGGAATAATGGTATACTACCTGCTGCGTCTTGCAGCCTCTCCCAGTAGTGTCTTTGCCATCATTCCCGAAATCAGAAAGAAATCTGTTCGATTTAAAATTATAGGAGGGATTCTACTTGTCTTTTTTGGATTTAGTGTCTTTAACATTAATCGTTTATTATTCTTTATGAGGACATTAATGAGTATGACCCCTCGTTTGGTCTTCATAGAACACCTTCCATTTATGTTTACGTCAACAATCGTCTTTTTTATTGTGATCGGTACACTTCTGACATTCTTTTACAGAAAATGGGAGAGTATTGCAATAGTGTGTGTGTTTTTTTCTTTCCTTCTGGCATTTTCCTTTTTGCCGGCAGAGCCAGATCCCAGGCACATCGTCCCTATAATCCCTCTGGGAATGATTCTCGCATCATTCGCATTTTTTGAGTTAGGATCAATCGTTAAATATTTCTTTCATGTCCCATTCTTGGAAATAGCACTGCTCGTTATGGGTAGTTTTTTTGTTTTTCCTTTATACGAGGAAGGTGTAGCATCAAATGTTAATCACTCCTATTCATTCACAGGCTATAACGAAGCTGGGCAATGGCTAACGGATAATTTACCCAAGAACACGCTGGCATATGTCAGTTCTCAAGGACCTATTCGTTTATTTTCTGGATTAGGGTATGCAGATGAAGGTGGCCCAATCCGCCAGATTCAAACATTTGGAGAAGGTCCTGTTCCGAATTTCTCAAAAGGAAAAGTACCTATATACCTCCATATAGACCTTTGGGAGCGTGGTCCTGCATGGAGCTATCCTCTCAACGATCAAAAGATACAGGCACTTCAAAAGCAAGGTTTCAGAGTAGCTAAGGTTGTCACGCGCAAGGCCCCGACACAACAAGGGCTACAGGATGTACCTGCACATATATTTCTTATCAGAGACTAGGACAAAGACAAGGAGTAGTTTTATAAACTTTGGGAGATAAAAACATCTATGCGTATCTTACTTATCTATCCTAACATCATTGAAAGCCCAAAAGAGATTTCAGCAGGCTTGGCGTCTGTTGGGGCTATTTTAAAGGAAGAGGGCCATACAGTAAAACTTCTTGATACAACCTTTGGTGGAAGAACAGATGAGCAGATAATGACGCAAGTAGATACGTTCAAACCAGAAATAGCCTGCATAACTGTTGCTACAAACGATTTCAAATTCGGAATGCATATCCTAGATATCATCAGAGAGAGATATCCAAGTGTTACTACCATTGTGGGTGGTATTCACGCAACAGTTGCCCCTGAAGAAACTCTTGCGCAAAAAAATGTGGATATGGTCTGTGTTGGAGAAGGTGACATGCCAATACGAGACATCGCGAGGATGATTGCAAAAGGAGAAAGAAACACCAATATCCAAAATATCTGGTTCAAAAAAGAAGGTAAGATTATCCCAAATCCTCAGAGGCAACTCCCAAATCTCGATGAGCTTCCCATCCCAGATAGGAGTCTCTTTGACTTCCAGCGTTATATAGACTGGCACGGTGGAACAGCGACTATAATATCAACAAGAGGATGCCCATACCCATGCACGTATTGCGTTAATCGAAAACAGAAGGAGATTTACAAAGGCAGCGGGATGTTTGTCCGCTATAAATCTGTTGATAAGCTGCTGGCAGAGATAAAAGGAATCAAAGACAAGTACAAACTAAAAGAAATACTATTCAACGACGATACTTTCACACTTGATCCACGAAGAATAAAGGAATTCTGTGAAAAATATCCAACCGTCGTTGGCAAACTTCCATTCACTATAAATGGGCGGGTCAATACAGTAACCAGAGATATGTTAATGATACTGGGAAAGGCTGGGTGTGCACGTATTAACATGGGAGTAGAATGTGGTAATCTGAGAATCCGTAATGACATACTTGAACGTGATATGACTGATCAACAAGTCATAGACACATTCCACTGGGCAAAGGAAGCGGGGATAAAGACCTATGCATTTAACATGATTGGCATACCATATGAAACAAAGGAGAACATTCAGGAAACGATTGAGCTAAATCGCAAAATAAATCCCGATTTTGTTGGCGTCTCAATCTTCACTGCGTTTCCAGGAACTCCACTCTATGATTTGTGTAAACGAGAAGGATGGCTTACTGAAGAGTATTCAACATCCTACTTTCAGGATACCAATGTAAAGCACCCTAACTTCACTATTGATGAGCTGAAGAAGATTAGGGATAGCTTTGGCTTTGAGATCTATAGAAAAACGAAGCCGCTACGTGCATATGTTGATCTGGTCGACAAGAAACTAACAAGGTATCAACCGTATATGCACTTACGCTCAATGCTTATTGCAGCAGGGTTCAAGAGAGTATTGCACTTATTGGATAAAGAGAATTTCTTTGAAGTATCACAGCAAGACATCCTTGGCACAAGTGCGTAATGGGAATTATGCAAGTGCACAGGTTTTATAAACAGCAGTGTAACACATAACCAGATGAACTATCTCGTCACTGGGGGCGCTGGATTTATCGGGAGTAATCTTGTCGATAGACTCGTAAAAGAGGGACATCGTGCCATTGTCATAGATGATTTTTCGCTGGGCAAGGAAGAAAATATTGCTAATCATAGTAATAACCCAGATAATCCTCATTTTATCCTCTATCGCAAAAGCATCTGCGACAACCTCAGCTCAATCTTTGAAAAAGAAGGGATTGATGCGGTATTCCATCTTGCTGCGTTACCAAGAGTGCAATTCTCTATAGACTATCCACAAAAAACGCATGAAGTGAATACTAATGGCACTTTTAATTTGCTGTATGCGTGTAAACAGTTTGGTGTCAAGCGCTTCATCTACTCATCAAGTTCCTCTGTTTATGGAGACCAGGAGAGTTTGCCTATGACTGAAGATATGAAACCAGACCCGCTCTCACCATATGCGTTACAGAAGCTTATTGGAGAAGAATATTGCAAACTATTCACCTTCCTATATGGGATGGAGACCATCAGTTTACGTTATTTCAATGTGTATGGCCCACGACAGGACCACACAAGCGGTTATGCGAACCTCATACCTAAATTTATCTTTCTTATAGAGAAAAACAGAAGGCCTACTATAAATGGAGATGGCAACCAAACAAGGGATTTCACGTATGTTGATGATGTGATTAATGCTAACATGATGGCTGTTACTGCTAAAACCAGGGAATGTTTCGGTCATGTGTTCAATATAGGCTCTGGAAAAAATCTGTCTGTTAATGATATTACGACAAATCTTATCGACCTAAGCAATAAACACCTGCAACCTATTCATGGTTCAGCATTGGTTGAGCCCAGAAACACGTTGGCAGCTATTTCCCGCGCAAAAAAAATGCTTGATTGGAGTCCTCAAACATCATTTGACGTAGGGCTTAGCAAGACGTATTCTTTTTTCGTTTCGCAAAAGTTTTAAAAGGCAGCGTCTAATTTACTCATACAGATGAAAGATTATGCTCTCGGTCTTAATCACTTCATACAAGGAACCAAGAACAATAGGAAAAGCGATAGAGTGTTTTCTCCCGCAAATAGGTAAAGATGACGAGATTCTTATTGCAGCTCCGGATAAGGAAACCATTGAGGTAATTAGTGGTTATGCAAAGAAAGACAAGCGCATCAAGCTTATTAATGATGCTGGTAAAGGGAAACCAGCAGCACTAAATATGCTGTTTGTAAGAGCAAAAGGTGATATCTGGATCCTGAGCGATGGTGATGTTTATGTTGATGAACACGCCCTACGTTATCTTCTCGAACCATTCCATAATCAAAGAGCAGGTGCAGTTACAGGAAGACCAATTTCTATCTCACCAAGGAAAACTATCTTGGGATACTGGTCGCATCTGCTTACGGATGTTGGTGCGCATCAGACGCGCTTACGGGCTGTGCAGAAAGGCTGCTTCTTCGTCTGTTCAGGTTACCTTTATGCAGTCCGCAAAGGAACTATACGTCCGCTTCCGGAAAACGCACTAAGTGATGATGCAGTGATTTCAACACAATTGTGGCTGGACAACTGGAAAATTGCTTATGCTCCACAAGCCATGGTCTATGTGCGGTACCCAACCACATTCAGGGACTGGTTCATGCAGAAAAGAAGAAGCGCTGGCGGTTACACCCAGCTGCGTAGCTATTTTCAGAACCCCCCAATAATGCGTTCTTTTACTCGTGAGCTGATTGGTGGCATGCTGAGTGTCTGGACTTACCCCACGTCCCCACGAGAGATTGCTTACACAGCATTATTGTTTCCCATGAGACTTTACCTGTGGCTGCGCATTTATTGGGATATTGTTATCAAAAAATCATCAATGCAAAACATCTGGCAGCGCGTGGAGAGCACAAAATGAATAAACGCGTACTAAGGGGGGGAGTTACCATTGGAATATTATTGGTTCTTTTCTGGAAGATATCTTTTTCACACGTTATCCGGATCATCATGGAGACAGACCCTATTCCGCTGATAGTATCTACTCCACTCATTGCATTGCTCTATGCATTTCGCACAGCAAAATGGCAGATGATGCTGAGATATGTGGGCATAGAGACTGATTTTATGCATAACTACAAAAGCGTCATGAAGGGGATGTTTTATGGCCTGGCAACGCCGGGTAGAGCAGGAGAATTGGCGCGTGCTCTGCTCTTCGAAAAAAAAAGTGCAGTATTCGCTACTGTCGTTTGGGAGAAGATTACAGATGCCTTTTTTGTTGTTCTCTTGTGTGCATTTTCACTTCTATTCTTTTTCCAGAATTGGTCGCTTTTCCTGCTCATCACTGGCGCAGCGCTGGCAGTTATCCTGACATCGATGATTCTCATTCATGGAAAGACTATTTCCTACATTACCAGTCTCTTTGCAATTCCTTTGACAGCATCACAGGATTATTTCATTTATTCTCGACGTTTTGCAAAAGATATGCCTCTTAATGCGAAAATGATGATCCCAACAATTGCTTATTACGCAGATTGCTTTGGTATAGCTTTTCTTATCCTTCGTGCCCTAAATCCATCACTGCCTGCGATGCTTATCTTCAGTCTCCCTATCATTATTCTTCTCGGAAATGTCCCGATATCTTTTTCCGGGATTGGCGTGAGGGAGATGGTGACAAGTATAACCTTTCACGCTGTAGGTGCTGACCCTGCATATGGCGCATCATATGGCTTTCTGTTGTTCTTCATGATTACGGTAATCCCTGGATTGGTGGGGGGAGTGTTGCATTACTGTGAAACCTAAATCATGGGTAATAAAAGGCTGCATGGGAATAGCCCTTCTGATTTACCTAGTTATTTTTCTTACCGTTCCAGACATTGCAATTGTTGTACATAGGACAAACTTTTCGGTCTTGTTTTTACTGTTTCTCTTTGTACCATTACTCTATCTAATTAGGGGATATAAATGGAAGCTCCTTTTACAGGAGGCTAATGTCTCTGTTAAATTTTGGCAAGCATGCAAAATCGTCCTCATGGGAACATTTTATGGCATGCTTACTCCGGCGAAGGCAGGTGAACTTTCCCGCGTTTATTTCCTCGCAGAAGCAAAGGCAAAAACACTCCCTACTGTTTTGTGGGACAAGCTGATGGACCTCTTGGCGCTTGCGTTTCTAGCTGTCTTTTCGCTGCTTTTCTATTTTGTAAATCCCTATCTACTCTCATTAGTGATAATAATCATGCTTGGTGCAGTCGTATTGGTTTTCTTCATGTCCAACAGATCACTTTTTCTGTTCTTTATTGATGCTTTTTCATTTCCAGCTGAAACAGCAAAGCTTTACTTTGATACAGTAGAAAGAATCAGCCACAAACAAGTAATGATGAAGATATTTGCATGGTCACTTGTTTATTATGGGTTATGTATTTTACTCAGTGTGGGTGTGCTTAGGGCAATAGACCCTAAACTTCCTTGGACATTGTCATTGGCATTACCATTCATTATTCTATTTGGAAATGCCCCTCTAACCATTGCAGGATTGGGGTTGCGAGAGTCTGCAAGTGTTTTTGCATTTGTTTGGTTAGGTGCGCCTCCAAGCCAAGGAGCGCTATTCGGCTTTGTTTTGTTCCTGCTTATTACCGTCTTTCCTGGATTAATTGGCTTCTTCCTCAATATGACACTTAAGTATGAGCTCATTCATTTGAAAAATATCCCGGGAAATTACTATAACAAGCATACCACTAAAAACCCTCTTGTTCGTGTGATGATGGCTAACTTTCACACTATTCTTGAGTCTTTTTTCAGTAAGACGAATGCGAAAAAAGTGCTGGACGTAGGGTGCGGTGAAGGATACACCACTTCATTTATCAGGTCTCGCCACAAGGATGTCTCGATTTGTGGGATTGATCTGGAAGAAAGTATCATTGCTTTAGCAAGACAACTTCATCCGGGAATCGTATTTAAGAAAGGTGACATTTACAAACTCGATTTTCCTAATAAAAGCTTCGATGTAATAATAGCTAATGAGGTGCTTGAGCATCTTGATAATCCTGTAAGTGCCCTGCAGGAGCTACGCCGTGTAGCAAAAGTATATTGCATTATTTCAGTTCCCAATGAACCATTATTTCGTCTGGCAAATCTTATTCGTCTAAAATATATTGGAGATCTGGGTAACACGCCCGGACATGTACAGAACTTTACAAAGAAGCAATTTGAGAACCTGTTGAAAAAGCATTTCGCTTCAGTTGAGGTTAAGACATCAACATTATGGAATATTGCATTATGCAGGGTCTAACTAGAGTGAGATTGTGAACGCTGTTAGCGCGGGTAGGGAAGCTTCCATATTTTTATGAAACTCGTATCCCCTGAAGTATCTCCAGAATAAACAAGTGTTGCATTGAATTGATGTGCAACATCTTCTTCGCCTGTTCGTTCTGCAACCAGTTCTTCAACAGACCCTTCGGCAACCTTTACTTCAGAGACAGCTGTCTTTGGATCCGCAAACACAAAATAGGATGGTTTTGTTTTGCGGCGTTGCTGAACCAGCTTTAGACGGAGTGGATCACTGGGGTCAATGCTGTTTATTCTTTCAGTAAACGGAATGTACGTGTAAATCATAATACCGTACCGTGGTTCGTGAAAGCTATTGATGATACCTAATGCATAACTGTTGGTAAAAATAAGGGAGTCTTTCTCTGTTTCTTTATACGCGACGTCGTGTAACGTGCGGAGTTCGCTAGCAAATGAATATTGACGTGCGCTGATAAGGATAGCTCCAAGCAATAAACCAGCAACAAGAAACAACAACCACCTCTTAATTTTCGTGAATGCCATAGCCCCATATGCAACAATCAGCAGAGGCACAAGCGGAAAGAGATAGCGTGTACCGATGACCAAATTCTTAACCCAATCGTAATGAAAGGTGTCTATCCCTATCCATGAAAAGAAAATGATGCTCAGGATAGTAGCTATTCTCAGCTCGGCAGCACATTTTCCTCGATAGATAAAGGGGGCAAAGAGCATAAAAGGTAATAGAATGGAGAGTGTTATGATATACTTGAAAAATACTGTTGTTGAGACAGTTAGTCCTGGTCGCGGTGTCTTCAAGCCAGTACTCAAGAGTCCCCCATAGACAACCCAGTTATAGAGAAGTAAGAATAAAATAAATGGTGAGATTCCGACAATAAGGTACCTGAACTTTCTCCAATCCGCTTTCCACAAAGTCACTAAAAAAAAGGGAGCAATGAAAACTGCATTTGAATAGCGTATAAGCAATGACGCGCCAAAACACGCACCAGCACAAGCTGGCCGCTTTTCAATGAGATAGACACCCAGAGTTATAAAAAAGAGAGTTGCTGGTTCGCTCATGACTGTTCTGCTGAAGAATACCATTCCCGGAAAGAACAGGTAAAGAAGTGATACATGCTCATCAACACCCCACCGCTTACAAAGCAGAACAACAACATACCATGTGAACATGTGAAAGAGCAATCCTACAAGGAAAATTGCTCTCCAATCGAGTAGTGCAAAAGGTAAAATAAACAGGGATTGTCCTACTCCGTATTGAGGAAAAAAAAGATGTCCGTCCTTTGTTGGGAAATTATGTGAGTCTTCCATGTCACTTACCCGGAGACTTTTTCCCTGACTTAGCAGCCATGCCATATGGACATACTGGCTTTCATCACCTGCGAAAGTAAAGTAGGGTGGATAATACCACAAGAAAAGACAAATAAACAAAAGCCCAGCCGCCCACAAAATTTTCTTCATCGCTGAAGAAAAACTGCCAGCTTTTATAAACGTCACGCAAGGAAACGGTATTTCAATAGGTAGTAAACTGCCTTGAGACCATCCAATGATGTGATCTTTTTTCCTTCTTCATAAGTCCTGCCATGATACACGATTGGTACTTCAATGATTTTGTGCTTCTTCAGCGCTTTCGCTGTCACTTCAACTTCAAACTCAAATCCATTTGATTGGAGCGTCATTACTTTGAGAATATCTGCTTTGAACATCTTGTAGCATGTCTCAACATCACGAATCCACGTTAAAAAGAGGATACTCGCAAAGAGACTGATAATGGTATTGCCAATGTATGTCCAACGATAGACAGTTTTATTTTCTTTTGTGTATCGACAGCCAAAGACAACCTCTGCATGACCATCTAAGATTGGCTGAAGCAATTTGGGATAATCTTGTGGGTCGTATTCCAAATCAGCATCCTGAAAAACAATGAAATCTCCGGTAGCATGCGCAATGCCTGTTCTGACAGCTGCACCCTTACCTTGGTTTTTGTCGTGAAAGAAGACTTTTGCAGGAGATAGTGGAAGCAGTTTCAGTTTCTCTCTCGTCCCATCAGTGGAACCATCGTCAATAACTATTACCTCTCTCTCAATCCCTTTTTGCAAAGGTGCTTTTGCCACAGCTTCAATAACTGCTATGATGGTAGAAACTTCATTATATGCCGGGATGATGATGGACAGCTTCATTGTTTGTCGCACGTATAAACCCCGCCGAGAACAACACCTCTCTGCTCGTAGTGGCGTTGCTTATGGCAATAAGATAACAAATCTATTGCTTCCTGCGCCACATAGGGAGTGAAATTAATAAAGATAATTGTGCCCCCTCGTGTTTTGGTCTTGTTTCTCAAGTCATCCATATCCTCAATCCGATAGCCTGCGATTTTTTTGCCGCCTTGTTTTTGTGGTGGTAATAATTTGTCATCATGAAATCCATAAAAAGATGGTTGCAGTTCATAGATAACTGCCTTGTCTGTTGAATAAATAGGCCATTTTTCTTCGGGCACTGCTTTTTCATTTTCTCTAACAAAAGAGAGTGCATCAGCAACTATTCCCGGATAATCATGACCTGTTACAGGATAGACAAGTTCGAGCAAAAGGAATGTATTGAATGCAAGTGATGAACTAAGAAAGAGAAGAAGGAAAAGCCGTGCAATTTTTTTTTGTGCGAGAAAATGTGACCCTAATAAAGCCAATGCAACTATCCATCCGAGTACCAAGAGTAAAAAATTCATGCCGAACCATGGTCCATGATCTATAGTTAATGGAAAGAAGAATGACCATTGTAATGCGAGAATCCGTTCTAAATAGACGCTGAATGAGCGAATGACAGGTACTGCAGGGAAAAGATATGCTACGGCCTCATAAGTGATAAGAAAAAGCACACCGGAAAATACAGAGAGCACGAGTTCACGATAGGTGATGTGAAAATCGTGAAGAGCCTTTGCCGATAAGATAATCAATACTGGAAATGCCAATGTCCAATACCTATCATATCCACCCTTACTGACCACGAACGTGAGAAAAAACAGCGTCACACCAAAGAATGAAAAGAGAAGTTTCTCTCCAGCAATCTTTTCTTTTCGCAAAAAAGGTAGAATGATGAAGAATGGAGTTGCCCAAAGTGCCAGCACGACAAGAGCAATTCCTTTTGGGAGCTTGTCTTGTATATCACCAGCAGAGTCTCCAACGTGTTTTACTGTCTGAAGAAAATATGACCAATAACTCCATTCTCCATTGTCTGAGAGTAAGTATGCTGTTAGGGGAAAAAGTGCATAGATTGCTACTATGCCAAACATGCACAAACCTATCGTTTTAACCGAGGTGAAACTATATCTATTTTTTGTAAGATGATACAACAGTATAGCAATTGCTATCCAAACGGCATTAGCCCTAGACAAAAAGGCAAGACCTAATACTATACTTATTCCAAAGAGATACTTTTTTTCTCTGTATTTATCGAAAAGCAGATAGAAGTAGATTGAGAGTAATGAGAAAAAGACAAGCAGTCCATCTATCTCGATTATAGTGGATGATTCCACCATGTAAAAAGAGAACGCCGCAAGAAGAAGCGCAAGCATTCCTACTTGAGGATTGTAAATCTTCTTCGCTATGCTGTAGATGAGCACCAAGCTGGCTATGCTGAAGAGAAGCATCCCTATCCTAAACGCAACTATGGAAGAGCCTACTACTTTACTAATGAACCAGAAGAAAAAGTGGGATATTGGTGGTTGAAAAAGAACACGCTGTGTGTCGAGCATAAGGTTATCAGCATGTGCAAGAGATGGCCAAAGGATCTCATCTGAATAAGGTGGATCGTTTACCAGTGGTAATCTCACTGCAATTGCTAAGAAGAATATAATAAGGAAAGACGTTTGAATTCTCATGTACTCACTCATGCCGAGGTGCTACATATATAAAGTTTTTCTTTGGAATGCTGTCGCTTTCTACAGATTACAAACCAGTGGAAAGCTCGATAGTCCTAAGTTTTCACCAGAGTGAACTTTAGACAAAGATTTAAGAACAAGAATTCTTCTCAAAGACATTATGAAGGTTCTCCTCGTAAGTCCACCATACCCCAAAGACAAGATTTTTCGTAAGTCTATGAAACATCTTGGAGCGATTTTACCACCTCTGGGCATGGCATACGTCGCCGCAGTGCTTGAGAGTGACGGTTTTACGGTAAAGTGCATTGATGGTCCTGCTCAGGCAACAGTTGAAGGATACGGATATGAGGAGTTAGAAGAAGACATCAGGGCTTTTGCACCAGATATAGTGGGCATAACAGCATCAACATCACAAGCAGATTATGTCAAAATATGCTTGGATCTTGTGAAAAACCAAAACTCTCGGTGTACAACTATACTTGGGGGGACGTTGATTAGTGCTGCACCTCAGGATTTGCTAAAGTTTCCGAAAGCTGACTATGGTGTAATTGGAGAAGCGGAATTATGCATTTCTCAGATTATGAAAAAAATAGAGCACAAAGAAAAAGTTGAGGGGAGTGAAGGATTGGTCTGGAGAATGGGTAACGATGTCAAGTTCATTA
Source organism: Candidatus Woesearchaeota archaeon (assembly GCA_023264635.1). Classification (GTDB taxonomy): domain Archaea; phylum Nanobdellota; class Nanobdellia; order Woesearchaeales; family JAGVYF01; genus JACQSS01. Next base: position 31,470 of record JAHFLT010000012.1, read on the forward strand.
AAGCATCTACCATAATGGACATAGATAAAGTTCCCATGCCAGCCCGCCATCTGCTGCGGATGGAGTTATATAGACCATCACCAGCAAATTATCGCCGGCTGCCCGCAACAACGATAATGACGTCTCGTGGCTGTCCTTATTCATGCATCTTCTGTTCACGACCAACTGAAGGGAGAGCGTTTAGACCCCACTCAGCGAAAAGGGTAGTGGATGAAATAGAGTTGTTAGTGAAACAGTTTGGCATAAAAGATATTCAAATATTTGACGATACTTTCACGATGATTCCCCAGCGAACAGTAGACATTTGCAATGGGATAATCGAGAGGGGGTTGGATGTGAGTTGGAATTGCATGACTCGTGTTGACAAAGTTGATGAGGAACTTTTTAGGCTCATGAAGAAGGCTGGCTGCTACGAGGTTGGCTTTGGCATTGAATCAGGTTCAGATCGTGTTTTGAAATTTATTAAGAAAAGTCTTACGGTTGAACAAGTCAGGCAGGCAGCAAAATGGGCAAAAGCAGCAGGTATAGATATAAGAGGATTCTTTATGATAGGATTTCCCACAGAGACGCGTGAAGAGATTCTCCAAACCATTGAATTTGCAAAGGAGCTTGATGTCGATGTTGCTCAATTTATGGTAGCAACACCTTTCCCTGGCACTGAACTTTGGGAGATTGCAAAGCAGTATGGAAAGGTCAATGATGAGGATTGGAACAGCTTTACATTTTATGCTCCTGATAAGCTGCCATTCTCCTCCAATATTCTTGAAGACAAAGAAGTTATTGCACTCTATAAACATGCAATAAGATCATTTTATCTTCGGCCCAAATATATTCTGCATCAGCTGATGAAACTAAGAACATTTGACGACATTCAGCGATACTGGCTTGCTGCTAAAGGAGTTATAGGACTATGATCCTGGTTGCGACATAGCATCTGTCTGATTTCTGCCAGGCAATTGTATTTGGTTTTATATTTGGTTCATTGCACAAAGAGGAGTAAAATCTTGCAGTGGGTACATATTGGGCCTGTGTTTCTTTTGTACCAGACAGAAACTCAATGGAATGTCCATTCGGGAATATTTTGTCTTCTACTACGATTTCCTTTTCTTTGAGAGAAATGATGCGCTCTACATAAACAGCAGTTTCCTCTCTTTTCGTTATGAGGTACTCTTTTATCCTATCACTCAGAAACTTCTTCGCCGGAAATGCCATTAGTATTATCCGTAATCCAATTAGTTTCAAAGATGTCAGTGTTTTCTCCATTGGAACCTTAACGAAACGGCCAGTCACACGGATACTATCTTTCTCAACAGACATGGATGTCGCGTCCATCCACTGGTTTGTTGCTAGCTGACCATTAATACGTATGAAGAGTCCATTGTCTTTCACTTCCGAAGACCTTGTGAAGAGCTGAAATGTGCCACCCTTTCTTCCATTAATTATGAAGTACTTGTTTTTCTCAGAAGAGATAAACAAGCCTGCTTCGGGAAAATGTGCCTTTCCATACCACCATAAGGCTGCCTTTTTTGGTGTATTGTGATGTAGGAGTGCTTCCAAATAGCTGCAGCAATAAATAAGACCGTATCTATCGTCCATTTTATCTGGTGTTGACACTTTCTGCAGTTGTTTGCTTGCAAGATGATGCTTAATTGCAGCTGATTCAGGAAATAATGAAGCAAAGTATTCTATGCCATACATGAAAATAAATGAGGTTCCCCTACTCCCCACAGCTCCTCCGAGAGTTCCATTTGGATAAATACAACGCAAGAGAAAAGAGATGGCTTTTTGAGCAATCGGAAGAACTGCTGAGTCTTTGTTTTCACGATAGTACCGTGCAAGAAATTCCAATGAGACCGTTTGATATCCCGGATCAGCACCCCCATATTCAGCAAACCATCCTTCTGTCGATTGGAGCCTCAACAAAGCTTGTATTTTAGTTCTGCAGGAGATTTCCATGCTCGAATCTCCGGTAACTCTGTAGACACACGCGAGCGCAGCCAGAGCCCCAGCCAGTTGATTTCCTATATTCATATCACGATGAGCTAGCCACAAGCCAGCTTTTCGCAGGCAACTCACTGTGTCTTCCCTGATTTTTTGGGGAAGATCTTCTTTCAACAGTAAGTACATTTGGGCAATTGCATATGTCACAAATGCCGTAGCGCAGAAACTTTCTTCAGATGGATACCACTCATCGAATGAGCCATTCTTGTGTTGGATTTTGGTGGTATACGCAAGGACAGCAAATGCAGTATCACGCATTTCTTTGCTACCTACAAATATGTTACCGGAAAAGTTCTCTTTGTACAACAACGCACAGAAATGCCCAGACTCCTGCAAACGTGAACAGGGAAAATCCTTTGTTTTATACCACCAGTATGCCTTGTCTGCACAGCCATAAGTGGATGATAGGGGATCTCTGTCTATATTGGACAGCAATCTGGGAATAACAGATAGGGTAATCTCCTTATATTTTTCATGTGATATATCACGCATAGGTGGTGGGAATTGCCAGCATTTAAAAAACAAGAGGTATAACCTTTAAATAGGAAAGAATGTTCTAGAACTGAAGTGATTGGTATGAAGGTTCTTTGTTTAAATCCCCCAAGCAAGTATTCGAGGAACATCGCGCGTGACCTTTTTTACGGCTGCTGGTGCAAAGGGAAACGCATAGCTGGACAGCTATTCCCCCCACTAAACCTTCTTTACGTAGCAACCTCCTTGAAGCAGGAAGGCCATGATGTCAGTGTCCTTGATGCACAAGCAGAGCGTAAGGATTCTGCAGCGGTTATGAGGGACATAGAAAGAACAAAACCCGAGATACTCTTTATCCCGACATCAACGATGAACATCAAAGAGGATTCTACATTGCTTCGTGAATACAAGAATGCTCACCCTAACATGATTACTGTAGCTTTTGGGAGTCATATCAATTTCGATCCCAAACAGAGTTTGGATTATGGTGGTATTGATTATGGTATTGCCCGCGAGCCGGAAATGGTGATCAAGGAGCTTGTGAATGCGCTTGCGCGTGGTGAGCCTGTAGAAGACATAAAAGGGATAAGCTTTGTGAAAAATCATCGGTTATGCATCAACCCACCAGCACCATTCATACAAAATCTTGATGATATTCCCATTCCGGACAGGAGCTATATCAGGGATTTTGCATACTTCAGCCCTCTTGTCAAGAAGGTGCCATGGACCAATGCGTTGACAAGCCGCGGCTGCCCCGGGAAATGCAATTTTTGTACATCGCCTTATTTTTATGGCCAGTCGCTCCGTTTCCGCAGCGCAGAGAATGTGGTGCAGGAGATGAAATACCTCATCTCTCTCGGCTATCAAGAAGTGTTTTATCGCGATGAGACTTTTACTGCGCATCAACCGCGCTTGAAGAAAATCTGTGAATTGCTTATAGAGAGGGGGATAAAAATTTCATGGCTTTGCAATGCACGCATAGACACTCTTAGAAGTAAAGAAACAATTGCGTTGATGAGAAAAGCAGGGTGTCATCTGGTTAAGATAGGTGTTGAATCGGGATCGCAACTTATCCTGGATAATATCCGGAAAGGTATTAAGGTAGAGGATACAATTAAAGTCTTCAAATGGATGAATGAGGTAGGCATGGAAAGTCATGCACACATGATGCTTGGCTGTCCGGGAGAAACAAAGGAAACAGTAGAACAAACAATAAAATTCATCAAGATGATTAAGCCAACGACTGTCACGTTCAATGCATTTACTCTTTTTCCCGGCACGCCGATGTATGATGAGATTAAGGCAAAGCTTCCTGAGTTAGATGGTGCGCAGCACGACACTCTTCGGGAACATTCCATTGGTGATCACTCAGAGATATACACCGAATTGTCCGAGGAGGAGGTAGGGCAAGCAGTTCGGTGTGCATACAAGGATTTCTATATCCGTCCGGCATATGTCTGGCAGACGCTGAAGAAGATGCGGTCTCTTGATGAGTTCAGGCGTACTATCTCTGCAGGGCTGGATGTCTTCTCTTATGCTGCGGGAGGAGATGAATAATTAGAAGATTATGAAAAATTAATTTTTCTCTCCATCTTTTTCTCCATATCCGACGACAGACAAAAAACCCATTAATGGGACTTGGTAAGCACTACAATGTGAGTAATGTCGAGAAAGAAGGTCATTCAACTTTTGAGGAGAGATAAAACGCTTTTCATCATCGTCACCTATAGGGTCATATATTCTCCATAGTGAAAGATTCCCGGGAACTATGACAACCAACCGTTTGCTCACTCGGCTGAATTCCTTCAGGATGCGATTCCACTCTTCATCTGTAAAATGCTCCATTACTCCCTGATTGAAAATGATGTCAATAGAATTATCCTTAAATGGTAATTGGAATATGTTTCCTTGGACAATATTGTGACATTGTTGCTTTGCTTTTTTTACTGATTCTATTGAAAGATCGATTCCATAAACAGTAAAGCCTTTTGCCTTAAGATACCGTAAGTAAATTCCACTTCCTGTGCCCGCTTCGAGAATAGTCCTTCCTGCCATCTTTGCCACCATGCTACAGACAACTCTGCAGAAATAATACTTTCGGGCAAGTTCGATGACTCTCCTCTTAAGAGACGGCCTGCTCCAATATGCATCCCACTCGCTGCTCATCCCGGATAGTGAGTCACTAGAGTATAAGAATTTTTCACTTTTTCATATCTGCAAGGAAGCCGAATAATACAACCTGTAATCCCGTTAAGAAGAATACTGATGCGAGGACAATTGTAGGAACCATTTTATCAAGTTGTGCATTTCCATAGATGACATCTGTGTAGAGGAGATATAGACCGGTAAGGAGACTTATGCCAACCATGCTAAGTCCAATCCTTCCGAAAAACTTCAGTGGTTCATAATCACGATAGACCCTAATGAGATTGATTCCTGCTTTCCATGCATAATTAAATGGCCCACTCATGAGCCTGCTTTTTGTCCTTCCGCCTCTTGCAACAAAAGATACTGGGACTTCTATCACGTTATATTTTTGACGGAGTGCACGGATGATCTGTTCTTGTGTATATGTATATGTCGATGTTATGTCTATCTCTTTTGCTATTTCTTTGGTAAATGCCCTAAAGCCAGTCTGACCATCAGTTATTTTTGTTTTTGTGATGTTGGAAATGACTTTGGAGAAAGCGATGTTGCCTAAACGTTTCATTAACGGCATCGATTCTATCGTCCCAAGGAAACGTGAGCCTAACACCAAGTCATACCCTTTATCAATATAATGTAACAGCACAGGAATTTCCTCTGCCTTATATTGTCCATCTGCATCTGTATGAACGATTACATCAGCACCTAATGCAAGACATTCACGCATCTCTGTCCGGAATGTCTCAGCAAGACCCATATTTCGTTGGTGGCTGGCAACTATTGCCCCATTTTCTTTTGCAACAGTAGCTGTCCTATCCTTTGAGCCATCATTAACTACAAGAATCTTCCATGAATGCCTTGTTCCACTCATAATATTCTTGATAGTGGATAGGACAGCTCCCAATGTTCTCTCTTCATTATACGCCGGGATTGTGATAACTACTTTCTTCATACAGTCCGTGACACGTCCATCCATTTAAAAATGTTTTCACAAGAAGATTTAAAAAAGGTGTTCTGTCTGCCACAGTAATGTTATTATCGCACAGGGTTTTTGTAGGTACAAGTATTTTTGCTAGTTTGCTCTACAAGCCACTTGGTGTTTTTTTGATTCCGGGGATTTTGCTTTTTTTCACACATTTCATTGAAAAGCGTCAATTCCTAGCAAGTATCATTTTAGCAGTTGCTTCATCACTCGCATATTGGATTATAGGCGCATGGTGGATTAAGCTTATTGGCATGCAATTACCTTCTTTTTTCTTTGCAACAGTGATATTTACGATGGCAATTGCGTGTATCTTAGCTTTTACCAGACGCGTATCTTCATGCTCAATAGCTCGGGAAGAGTGGTTTATCCTAGGATTATTTCTTATCATCACAATAGCACGATTATACCCTATGACGCAAATGCTCGTAGCGCCGGGACCAGGAGACTCTGCAGAGCATGCACTTTTCACCAGGCTTATTGTTGAACATAAAGGGATTCCTGACTCCTACCGGCCACTTTTGCCTATTGACCACTTTGGTTCCTATCCTGTCGGCTTCCATACAATCGCAGCTATGATGATATTACTAGATACTATCCAGCTCCACCGTGAGACATTTTTCATCTCTGCCTTCACCTATGTTTTAATCACTCTTGCATTATACCTCTTCCTGTATAGATGGTTTCATCCTGTAATAGCTGCTATTACCTCTACCATCGTCATGATATTTTCAACCTACCCACAATTAATTTTCCATTGGGGTGGGAATCCTACCGCATTGGGTTTTTTTTTTGCCATTATGTCCACTATTCTACTGGAAGAGGCGCACAAGACCTTTTCAGTTACTACTATAATAGTAGCAGCACTTTGTAGCGCGGCGACATTACTAACACACGTCAATCCAGCGCTTACATTATTCTATGTGTATGGATTTTTTGCTCTCGCTCGCCTACCTATTATTACACATTCTCAACAAACACAGAGCATGCGCTTGTTTTGTATATTCATTCCAGCGTGTCTTATCCTTATAGCCAGCTATCTCACCTATTTTGAGTTTGGATTCTCTGCAGCTGAACAAGCAGAATTCATGAAAAAGCCGTACGACCATGCTGTATCAGTATCCACTTCTATGCCAAAGCAACTCTATGTGTTACTCGCTCCAGCCATGCAACTCGTGGGTTTCACGAGTATTCCCCTTATTGTTCTCGGTTTTGCAGGAGCAATCACGTGCTTCAGAAAAAAAATGAGGCAAGCCATTCCCCACTGTATTTTCTTCTGCAGTATTTCTATTTTGATAATGAATGCGTATTATTGGCTACTTCCATTGACATTTGCACTCTTTCCTGACCGTATCAGTTTGTTCTTCATACTACCTGTTTCATATTTCGTTGGAATCAGCATACAGGAAATCAGAAGATTTCCAAAACTGCTTATTACGGGAGCCATCTGTTTCTTTGTTCTGGGTGCAGTCTACTATACCGCAAATCCGGTTATTGATTTTGTGCATAGCCCTTATGGCATTGATAGAACATCTGTATCCTTCTCTGAAGCTAGTGAACTTGCTCTTTTTCAATTATTTGGAGGGCCGTTTTTCCTTTATTTGTTTGGCATGCAGCCAGATTCAGTAGTTACGGAAGCAGATATCTCTGTATTTGCATGGATTCAGCAGAATATACCGGAAAATAGCATGTTCCTCAATAATCCGGGAAGCGCAGGGTCTTGGATCCCTGCATTGGCTTACCGCCCTATCCTCTTTCCCCATGTGCCGGGAAATCTTCATACAGAACTTTTCACTGCATATAATCTAACTGACTACATCAAAGTGAACCCAGACAAAAGTTCTCCTCACTCAGTGCTGTACAATTTCAGTCTGCTTATTGCACAACCACAAGCGCTTAAAGAACGAGGAGTCCGTTATGTGTACACTGGACCGAGATCTATTTTTAATCCTGTTTTTACTGAGCGTGATTTCCCTGATAGAAAAGTTGTCTACATGAAAGAAGGAGTGATCATATATCAACTTGATTGGTCTTGTCTTTCTTAAAGGATTTTGTATGCATGATTTATATACAACAAACAAATTAAATAAAGATACGTATGAAGCATTTCACTCTCTCAATTATTATTTTACTGCTCGCTCTCTCATTTTCTGCTGCACAGATTCCGCAAATAAAATCACACATCACTGATAATGCGGGTATTCTCTCACCAGACAAAAAAGCTGACCTTGAAACAAAATTAAGGGGGCTTGAGAAGGCAACGAACGGAGTCCAATTCGTTGTGTACATTGAAAAGAGTTATCCCGAAGAATATTCCTTAGAGGAGTACACGCTTAAAATCGCTGAAGAAAACAAGATAGGAAAAAAAGGCAATGATAATGGCATCCTGCTGTACGTCGCTGTTGATGAGAGGAAATACCGGTGGGAAGTTGGCTATGGCGTGGAAAGCACGCTTAACTCGCCACTTTTAGGAAGAATTTCAAGAGAGTATATTATACCTTCTTTCAAGGCAGGAGATTACGAAAAAGGTATCTTTGACGCAGTTGACGTAACGAGCAGAACCTTATTACAGACGAATGACTCGGATATAGGTGCACTGAAAAGAGATACTTCTCTGGAAGAGTATGAGAGGATTAGTGATTCGGCATTGTCATCTCTCGCAAAATCACTTTTTATAATTATGTTACTCTTATGGTCATTGTTAATAGGTACTTTCTTTGGACTCCTTATTTGTATCTTAACACTCATTCTAGCAGAAACTTTTGGTTTTATACCTGTAATCATGGGGAGTATTATCTTCTTTATCATTACCTCTATTATGAAAATGCATTGGCTTAAGAAAAAAAGGAGTCACGATGATCATTATTACATCGGTGCAGTTGGCAACTTATTTTCTGGTAGTTTTGGTTCCGGGGGATTTGGTAGAGGTGGCTTTAGCGGTGGGGGTGGTAGTTTTGGTGGGGGAGGGAGTTCGGGAGGATGGTAAACGTTAAAAACAATAAACCATTCGACAGTAAGATGGACCAATATAAAAAAATGAATTGTCCGAGATGCTCTACAATCTTAATCCGAAAACGTATGAGGAAAATAAAACATCCCTCTGGTGCAGTAGTAGATGTATGCGATAGCTGCGGTGGCATGTGGCTGGACAAGAATGAAGTAAACTTACTGTATCATTTTTCAAGGAAGGTGAAAAAAAATGAAAAATAATATATTAATTAGTCTGGGAATCATTGTGGGAATTGTTGTCTTGGTTGGCTTTTGGTATGTAGCAACATACAACTCACTGATAAGGCTCAATGAAGAGGCCAACAACAAATGGGCGCAAGTCGAGACGCAATATCAACGCAGAGTTGATCTTATTCCAAATCTTGTATCCACTGTAAAAGGAGCTGCAGGCTTCGAGAAATCAACGCTTGAAGATATAACAAGATTAAGGAGTCAGTGGCAAACTGCGCCTTCTGTGGAACAGAAAGTCTCAACTGCAAACCAAATTGAGTCAGCCATTTCTAAGCTGCTTGTCGTAGCAGAGAACTATCCACAACTAAGAGCGACGGAGAATTTTCGTTCACTACAAGATGAGCTTGCAAACACAGAAAATAAAGTAGCTGTTGAAAGAGGCAGATACAATGAAGCCATCAGGAATTTCAACGCAAGGATAAAGACATTCCCAACGAGCATAGTTGCAGGAAATCTTAGGTATACAGACAGGGCTTACTTCAGTGCAAAGCCAGGAGCAGAGAATGCTCCTGAAGTGAAGTTTTAGCTTATGTACTCCCCCATTGTTCACCCACTTGCATTTGCAGCGCTTGCAATAGCGTCATACGTTGATATCCGAGTAAGAGAAGTTCCTGACTGGATAAGCTATGGCTTAATGTTTGCAGGAATAGGCACAAGAATCATTTATTCTGCTGCAGAACAGACATGGCTACACCTGTTTGAGGGCTTGCTTGGTTTGGCAGTGATGTTTCTTGTCTCTTGCCTACTTTATTACACAGGTCAATGGGGTGGAGGAGATGCAAAGTTACTGATGGGACTTGGCGCACTGTTCGGGATGGAATGGACAACACCTGTGCAATTCACTGTATTTTACCTTTTGCTGGTCTTTGTCGTGGGTGCGATGTATGGTACCGTCTGGTCTACCTATTTTTTCTTCACCAACATTCAAAAATGCAGCCAGCATTTCGCAGAGCTACACAGGAAAGGCATAGGTGGTAGGAACTTCATTTTGGTTGGCGCGTGTGCAATTACTATTATAGCAGTATTTGTTTATAATTTCTACCTTACTATGCTTCTCCTTGTTATTGCATTATCAATGGTGGTTCTTTACTACACGTGGCTTTTCCTTCATGTGCTGGAGAAAATATGTATGCAACGCTATGTATTTCCTGTGCAACTGACGGAAGGAGACTGGATTGTTGAAGATGTGCATATTGATGGAAAACGCATATGCGGCCCTGCAGATTTGGGTATCAGCAAAGAACAGATTGCGCAGCTCAAAAGATATCACGCTGATAAAAAAGTGGGAAAAATCTTAATTAAGGAGGGCGTCCCCTTTGTGCCAAGCTTCTTCATTGCATATCTTATTCTCTTGTGGCTGCGGATGTTTTAAGAAATGGCTATCAACGTGAAAAGCATATTCCTTTACTCTCTGAAGAATCGATGAAAGTAAAAACTTCTCGATTTTTTCATCAAGTAAATCAGTCAATTTCCCAAACTCAGCTATGCGATAGTTGTTGAATATCTTCTCGACAAGCATTATCTCTCGTAGTCTGCGCAGCTGCCTTCTAACATTAGACGATGCTATCCCTCGCATCTCGAGTTTGTATTTTTTTCTATATGCAATAACCTCTTTGACTACCTCCTCAGAAGAGAGATCCATTTTATGTGAACGATTATGAAGAAGGACACAAAGCACATCCACCATAACATCTCTGGAATCCCCGGGTTGCAATACCCCTAGTGAAAGGCAAAGCTTTCTGACTAGTTCTCGCTCTTCTATTGCAACTGGTTTTTCATATCGCCGCAGTGTCACTTCCACCAAAGGTGTATCTTTTGCGATTGTGCTGATGAGCATCACCCTTTTTATTTTGCTAAGAACTTTTAGTCTCTTTGCTTTAAATATCTCACGCGCACATGTCCAGTGACCAGTGACACTCTTAAAAATTATATAGAATTCTTTATTGCTACTAAGAGACCGTCATCACGATGTTTGTGAACTTTTATTTTCTCAACATATCCGTGATTGCAATTGCTTGGGTCATCATAATTACACCACTCCGCATAGAAATCATCCTGTTTAATTGCATAAAGAACTGCGTCTATAAATCTGCCTTCGAACACATCTTTCATCGGTTCGCAGGAACCATAATCACCCAGAGTTCCGCCGACAATCCTATAAGTTCCTTCTTCTTCAAGTGAATAGCTTGGTAAACTCTTATCTTTCTTTATTCTGGTAAGATAGAGGTGTACTTTCCTGACTAACTCATTCTGTGCCATACCAAAGCGGACAAAGACCCTATTTTTAATGGTTTCGTAGAATTCGGTGGGGCTGGAGCGTAGCGGAAGACCCACCGATGAATGCGCATAAAAACAGTAAGTTTTTGAGAATCAAAAATAATTTTTTTCTTAGAGGTTAATGTTTTCAG
>JAHFLT010000026.1 GCA_023264635.1 Candidatus Woesearchaeota archaeon
AAGCATACGACCCTTAGTGGGCGGACACCAGCAGAAGCTGCTGGCTTCGGTACGTGGAATTGGTGGTCTTTAATTAAGGCCTTCAACTTACACAAAAAAATTACATTGACGTTATTTTAAGTCTGACAAGAGAACTTTTATATAACACCATACCCCTCTCTTTTCTAAAACGAGGTGTTCGTATGGCAGGACCTGTTTACCGGGTTGATTCATATAATTCCAAGAAAAAAGAATATGTATTAGTCCCAAGATTTGGGCCGCGATTTGCAGCAATGTATCCAGAACTTCTCTATGCTGAGCAGAAGCATCTTGATCCATTACTTAAAGAGGCAGGACATGTTCCGGGTGATGTGCCTGTGGCAGAACCTTTTTTAGTCGAAGTAGTTGATGTGGATTATGATAAAGTCAAGAAACTACGACGCTTTGAGTCGTAAATAGGATAGCATCTTCTTTTTTATCTCTTCTTTCTTGCTGTATGGAGCTTGACCACCTGCAGCAGGGATATGCCCACCGCCTGTGGCATTCTTAATCCCCAGAATCCCTGCCTTTACAAGATTAATGCAATTTACTGCGCCATCTTGCCTGCGGAGACTTAAGGCGAGCACCTTTCCACGTCTTTCTGCTACAATATATGTCGCGTGAGAATCCTCCATGGAAAGTCGCGTACTGACGATAGAAGAGACGGGAAATCGTGATTCTATCTCATACCAATACAGTGCGGCATCAGCGTAGTGTTCTGTTCTGCTCGTAAAAGAGGCTATCCACTTGTTAATTTCCTCACGAACAGGTTCGACATATACTCGCAAAAGGTGCAGTATATCTTTGTACTCATTGGCTGTGTCGACAATTGCAACAATCTTTCCAATCATCTTCTCATCATATAATGTAGCTGTAGTTATATATTGGCCGACCTTCGCTAACTCCGAGGAGAAAATAGGGTCTGGAGTTGCTACCTTGTGTCTGCGGTGAACGGCATCAATAAAATCTCTCCACGTCCTATAAGAGGCATCTGAAATGACACCTGCTGCACTAAGCCAGTCCCACTCAGTTACATCCACCAATTCCGCAAAAAAATCATAGACCAGTTTGCTGGTTGGATACTGTGAAGGGGGTATCTTGGAAAAAAGTTGTGGCTTGATAAGCAACGTTTTGTCACTCGTTATGTCGTTCTCCAAATGATGGTGGTCAAACACTATGAGAGTGCATAATTTTTCTAGTTGCTGTATGATTGCGGGATTACTGTCCATTGCTTTGTCTGTAGTAAAGAGATAAGAAATCTTTTTTTTTGAGATGATGCCATATGTTTTTTTTCCTAAAGATGCGCGATTTTTCGTGTCGTGCAAAAAAAGGACATTGTGACCTAATTTTCTCAGCGCCTTCGCAACAATGACTGCAGAACAGATGCCATCTGCATCAGTATCGTGGAGAATAGCAAGACTCGCATCAGCAGGAATGGCTGTGACAGTATCCCTAAATCTCTTTCGTATGTCCATATCCCTAATAAATCATTATACTTCTTAAAACCAACTTATGACTATTATTTTTATGGCGATTACTTTCTAAGCACGAATTCTCTCTCTAGCTGCGCAAGCGCATCTTCTAAACCAGTGTACGCCAGTTCAGCATGCGATGCCATCGTGGGGCCAATAAACCCTTGTCGTCTCCACTCATCAGCTTTTTGCTGGATCTTGTGCCTTGTGTAATCCCACACCGAATTTCCAAACATATCTATGTACTCTTCTGTGAAATGACCGTGCTGGTCCATCGAAGCTGCAAAACAGGAGACAAGAGGCAGGCAATATGGGCCAGTGACTGCTGTATTAACTGCAACAGGCATAATCGGCATGACGTGAGAGCCACGAGCATCCCCTGTCACAAAGTGTCCGAGCATGTACGGCTCAGTCACCTCTTCTGGCGCTGGAAACATTCCCTGCGTGCGTACAAGGGCAACTGGATCGTCCTTGCCGGTATACTTTCCTGCAATATTATGCAATCGTGTTGCTGAGACAGAGACTATCTGCTCTCCTGGCGCATAGCGAGAATGTATTTGTTCGACTGCAAACCTATCAGGGTTCTGAAGCAGGGCCGCAACATCCCATATCCGTTCTGGAACATGTAACTTGATTACTTTGTCACCTTCCTTATTGTCCATATCAATAATAGTAAATGTGAACCCTTCCCGCATCTTCGGATTCAGCAAAAGACCACCGTCATGCATTGGATCACAGAAGACGGAATACAATGGATAATTATACGCACCAGGCCCGCATTTGTCTGCTGCAAAGACACAGAACGCTTCTGCTGGCCTGTTCTTTGATGTGGAGTCACGTTCAAATTCTATCTCTGCGACTGCGGGTCCTGCTCCCCGTACATTACCAGAAGGCGCATTAACCAATAAGTCCTGTCCTGCCGCGTACAATCCAGCACGCTGCGCTTCTTTGGTTGCTGCCACAAAACAGTTCCATGCAAATTGATGAATCACAGATGCACCAACACCGTGCTGATGGCTCATAATAATGGCAATGTCATCACCTGTATAGGTGACCAACCCATCGCAGAGAAGATTATTCCGCTTTGCATTATCGACACGCCCAATAACTTCTTCTAGCATTTTGTTAGACGGCTTTGTATGGCCACCCGGAGAACCTACATCTGCCTTGATAACGGATAATGTTGTTTTCATAGTTCATCCCTCCACAAACACGTATTCACAAACAGGTCTTGTTTTAGGTCTTGTTTTTTCCCTATGTCCCTTATCGTCTATATTTATTTTTACTATACTTATACAGTATAGATATATTACATATATAAAATTTTGCGTAATGTATATATATTAAAATGACATAAAAATAGTTCTGAGATCTGATGAAAATAACAAATGCAAAGGGATTAAAACTTGATGCACTGCTCGTGACACCTCAACCAATGCACGCAGGAGTTGTGCTTTGTCATGGTTTCCTGAGCGAAAAAGATAATGAGACACATGCTGCCATTATGAAAAAGCTTGCTTCATACGGCATTGGCTCACTGGCATTTGATTTCACAGGTCATGGGAAAAGTGAAGGGAGAGTCTTGGATGCAAATCTTGCTGATTTTTATGCAGATGTCGCATGTGTTGTAACGTATGGACGGCCGTTATTTCCTGGCAGGCTTGGGCTCTATGGTGCAAGTCTCGGGGGGGCGATGTCTATCCTCTATGCTACATACAATCGTGTAGACGCACTTGCATTGAAATGCCCGGTAATAGATCCAGTGAAATCATGGGATAACTATCTAAGAAACAAAATAACCATAGTTCCTGAACAGCAGAGAGCAGGGCTTAGTGTAAGAGTAAAAGAGCAAGTTGCAGGCACTCCCCCTTTGTATAAGATGGTGGCATCTCTTTCCTGCCCAGCCATGATTATTGGGGCTGCCTATGACGACCTCGTTGATATAGACGACCTAACACATTTTGCGAGTGTGCTTAGTATCAGTGATTACACAATTCTTAATGCAGACCACGATTTCTCACAGCGAGAGGAACACGACAAACTAACAGATCTTGTCAGCAGCTGGTTTGCAAAAAGGTTGAAGGTACTTACATTATAGTCACTGCAGTGTTTAAATAGCACAAGCGCTTGATAATTTCATATGGCTGATATTCGCATCGTTACATATCTTCAGGAAAATATACAGGCTGGTTACGACAAATATGAGCTGTGCAATGCACTGGTAGCTGCTGGCCATTCCCCTGCCGAAGTCAATAAGGCGTTGGAAAGTATACACCATGCAGACATGCCTAAGCCGCCGGCGTCGCGTCCATCAATAGAAAACATACCTGAGCCACCACCACCCAAGAAAGAGCAGTTAGTGCCGTCTTCGAAAGTGTTGCTTTTTGGTAGCGGATTGGTCATTCTTCTGGTACTGGGAGGGATAATATTCTTTACACAATCACTATCATCTTTACCACCATCTATTGAAAAAACATCAGAAAAAACATCACCAGCAACAGGCATACCACAAATCCCCGTGCAATGCAAAGAATGTGAATATGATGATGCTAGCAGCTGTAAGAAGGCTGTATGCTGCAAAGATAATGATTGTGATGATAATACCACGACAACTGCCGATACATGTGATGCCCCCGGCACAAAAGATGCGCGCTGTGTGCGGAGCACAATAATATGTGGCAACCACAACTGCGAAAAAGAAGAAGAAAAAAGAGGAGTATGCTGCCTGGATTGTGGATGCAGTCCTGACTTTACATGTGTTGAGAACAAATGTCTTCCAACAACAACTCCTATCATCAGTATTCTCTCACCGAAAAAAGACGAGAATGTCTCTTTGCCATTTGTTGTTGACATCTCAACGAAAGATGCTGGTGCTATGCATGCACGTCTTGTGATTGATAAGGGGAGCCCACGAGAGATAAGCGGCACAAAAATAACAGTAAATACTCTCTCACTAGGGATCCACGAAATAACTATTGTTCTGGTTGACAAAAATGAGAAAGAGATAACACAAAAGACAATTCCTGTTGCAGTTGTCCCTCCACCGCCAGTCCCCATGCTCACCGTCATTCACCCAACAGTAGATGAAGAAATCAAAGGAGATGCTGTAGTTGTTGAGTTTACTGTACAAGGAGTTGCTCTTGCGAAAGATGCATTTCATCTCTCCTTAACATTGGATGAACAAAAAATAAAATATGATTCACTTTCCGCCTATACCTTTCAGGGTGTTTTAGAAGGTAAGCATACGTTGAATATAGCATTGGTAGATAGACAGGGGCACCAACTTACTAATCCGGAGAGCTTTAAGACAGTTCCATTTAGTACTGTTGCATCCTCCCCTCAGCCAATCCCACCGATACCACCTACACTCACCCAATCTACACCAAGCGAAATAACAGTGGTCATGCAAAATAACCAATTCATTCCATCACTAGTGACAATTAAGAAAGGAACTATTGTCCGTTGGATCAATAAAGATGATAGTGTTCCCCATACAGTCACGGCAGTCACAGGGCAAAGTTTTGATTCTGGCAGTATCAATGGAGGAAAAGAGTATTCTCACACTTTTGATGCAGCAGGAACATATAACTATGGTTGTCAATTTCATTCTCCTTATATGAAAGGAACAATTAATGTGACTGACTAAATGGGGGGTAATGTATGGTGCCTGAATAAACAAGCAGCGGGAAAAAGATTTATAATGACAATATGTTTTTGGGTGACAAATGAACAGAAAAGTAAAACGAAATGAGAGGAGTGAATAGAAGGTGATTATCATGAAAAAAAATTCCATAAAAACAAAGATTATGAAAACAAAAGGTATCTTTAGTCTGACAAGTGTTATTTTATTACTTCTCCTCATAGACCTCCTCATAGGCTGCGAGACGAAAGTCATAATGCCACAAAATCCCGAAAAGATAGATACGCTCTCGGTCCAGGGGGATGCTGAGCTTAGCGTTGAGCCAGATAAAGTTGAGCTAACAATTAGGATTGAAACGTATGGCAAGACAGCAACCGAAGCAGAACAAGCCAACCGAGACTATTCCAATAGGGTATTGGAAGCATTGAAGAAAGAAGGGATAACTGATATTGAAACCAGAAGTTACTCATTGTACCCACGTTATGAATGGAATGATCAACAAAAAAAATCTCTCTTAGAAGGATATACAGCAAACCATGGGATTAAGATAATATCTCCGGATGTCAAGCATATAGGCAAGGTGATGGATGTAGCGGTTAGCGCAGGTGCTACAAATGTAGACAATGTCGAGTTCACGCTTAGTAATGCAAAAAAGATAGAAGTACAAACCAAAGCGCTGGAAACAGCTGCGAAACGTGCCCAGGAAAAAGCAACTGTGATTGCAAGAGCAATGGGAACAACAGTAAAGAAAGTAACAACAATCAGCGAATCTGCAACTTTTGCGGAGCCTCCAATTTACTATACATCTAAGATATTTAATATGGCTAGCGCAGAGAGAACACCCACACCGATCTCTCCGCAGAAGCTTGATCTCCATGCCACAATCAATGCGATTTACACCATCGGATGATACTATGAACCCAGAAGACCAGCAAAGAATCCAGATGAGCGTGGCAACAACCGAGATTACACCAGTTTATGCAGACGACGTGCTTATTGGACAGACTATAAAGCAGAACAAGTTACCAGACGGGACTCTGGAAAAGGAAGGACTTATCACTTTCTTTTTCATAGACATGATAACGCAGAAACCAGTCGCGAAGATAGTCACCTCAAGAATCACTGCACAACAGTTTAATCATCTGCTTGGAGATACTCTGCAAAAAATGAATACAGAACTGAGAAGTAATAAGGAGACCGTGTATAATGTGCATATAGAACCTGAGAAACATACGGGATATATCGGTTAAATCTGTTTTTTTTTCAACTCTTTTCTTTCTTCAGTGCCCTGAAGCTCTTCTGTATTATTCCTGTCGCAGTCTTTATTGCGAGATATGTACCTGAGACAATGACAACCGGTAAGAAGCTGCCGAGGATCAATCCAGTTGCCCCTGCAGTGGTAAGAATTGTTGTGTCATGGTCTGCAACAAAATTAACAATATCCTGCATCAGGTTAGGTGGAGTCCTGGAAGAGTCCATTTCCAAAATGATCTTTCCCTTCTGGAAGACGCGGATCCATGCTACTTCCTCGCTGACTAATATTGCCGTAGCTTCTGGAATGGTTTGTGTTATCCCGGCAGCTGCCGCATGTCTTGTCCCATAGCCGGGGACAGTGGCTGCCTTCTTGATGCGCGCACCAAACGTCAGCAACTCCCCATCTACAGATATGAGGAATGCACCATCAAGCTCTGCAAGCTTTTCCACAATAATCTTGATACCTTTCTCCTGCAGATGATATCCCTTAACAAGCTCAGGATAAAGTGGTTCATACGTATCTCTGAATCTATGCTTTGGCCCGATGATAAACAGTGCGCCCATGTTCTTTCGCGCAATATCTTTCGCCATCTCAATGATGATGTGGTAAACCTCCTCCTTTGTAACCTTTTTGTGATTCGCCATATTTCAGAAAAATATATTGTACTCTATCTATTCCTTTCTTAAATAACTTGCGGTAGAAGCTTCATCCAAAAATTCCCGTTCCCGCTAGGCTCAGCAGCTTCTCCCCTTTGCATTTCCCAGATGTCGTCTCCTTTGTCAGCACAAAATGAACTACTGATAAGGATCGACTTTAGACTCCTAAGCGCTTTTTTGGATGGAGCCGGCGTTATGCAAATTATTATAAACTCCTTCTCTTTTTTCCATTGATATGAACTTTCAAGAAACACTAATACTCTTAGACCAATTAAAAAAAGATTATTTTATTCCTCCTTATAGAGATTATTTCGCTGGCGTAAGCATCGTTCCTTTTCGTTATATTGAAGCATGTTACAGAATTAAATCTCATAAGTCACTTGATGATTTTTGTTTTCTCATCTCCTTAAAGAAAAACCCAGAGATAGGTCTTCGCGGAGAGTACAATAGTACTCCCATCTATTACACTCTGTCTCATCGCTGTATAGGTACATGATTTTTTTCACTATCTACATTTTCACTATCTACAACCACTTATACCGTAAGGTTTATGTAGAGAGGTAGTCTCTAATTTTTTTCTCTTGGGATATCAATGAACACAAAAAAACTTGGTCTTGCTGTATTGCTTGGTGCTACAGTGTACACTAGTAGTCATGCTGCTCAAAAACAGTATGAGAAAAATGGTGTAACCGAGATTATTGAAGACATTCGAGATAACGGCAAAAAGGTCGGTGAAAAACATATTGCTCTGGGAAAAGAAGGATACTCTCTTTTTTATCGCGTAGAATCACAAGATGAATTTGAACGTATTGAAAATACTGTTACTTATTGTTATTCTGTTAGAGGATTTATTTCAGCGTCAGTAGCATCTTATATTTATGGGGTTTTGCCCAGGGAATATGAGCCTATTACTACTTTTGCTACCTATGAAGATAAAAATGCTGATGGGGTAATTGATTTTGCCACGTTTGCATCAAATGTGTGTGGGCATTATGTTGCAACGAAAGTTGGCGGGGTATCATTTCTGGATGTAGATGGCACAACCCAGACAAAGCAAAATGCAGAATTCTTTGATTACCAACGCCAATTTAATGATATTAAGGATTCCCTTAGGATTGCTACTATTCACCAACTATGGCTAAGCAAGCGATAACTGTCAAAAGTCAAAAGCTTTAAATCTCCCTATAACCATAAATAGAGTATGCGAATGAAAAAGAGCATATTCATCATTCTTTTAATTGCTTTAGCGACACTTGCCTATGCGCGTGAGCAGCAAAACTTCTTTGCATCATGGACATATCAGGGCAAATGTACTGCAGTGAGAAAAGACATCCTGTTTAATGGATGTACATATTCACTGACAAAATCTCAAAATAAGCGCTGGACATGTTTAGACATAT
The DNA here is from genome assembly GCA_023264635.1 of Candidatus Woesearchaeota archaeon. Lineage (GTDB taxonomy): Archaea > Nanobdellota > Nanobdellia > Woesearchaeales > JAGVYF01 > JACQSS01. The sequence continues at coordinate 8,442 of JAHFLT010000026.1, forward strand.
CTACTCTTCAATGCAGTGGTTTGGGATGCCCGGATAAAACGTGTGGCGTAAAATCATCAACAAAAGCAATTCTTACGGGATTTATGGCACAACGCAGTAAAACACCCTTAACCGGTTATCAAGCAGCACAGAAGGAGGCTTATGATTATACCTACCTCGGTGGTTGTGTCGAGGGTAATCCTACATGTCATGGTAGAGATGGTAATGGCTGGATATGTATTAGCAGGACAACGCTCCAATGTACTGGTGCGCATTGCCCGGAAACAGCATGTGGCGCAAGGAAAACAGGATCTCATATAACAGCGTATCAAATTAAGCCAACCTTCTTAATGGGAAAAACTACTTGTGTAGGCGCTCCAAGCGGAAAATATTATGGAGCAAATTGCCAGACCGAAGGGTTAACACTCTATTTTCGAATGCTGAAAGATAATCGTCTTGAAACATGCAAATTACCCGCCAGTGGAGAATGCAACACCCAATGGAGATGTGCAACTGCTTCTATGCTTTCTTGTCTAGGATCAGCATGTCCGGAAACGGTATGTGGCATAAGAAGAAAGTAAATGAAGAAAGTGAATTCAAAAAGAAGAATAATAAATAATAATAATAATGACGTAATATAATAATGACGTAATTATACGTTACTTCAGCTCTTCTTTAATTACCTTATCTTTGATATCTTCATTGATGGTTTCAGTCAACCCTCTGCCAATTGATTCCCCCATCTTCGACGCAAGCCCATCAAAAAAACCGGGTTGCTCTTGGTAATCCACGTAATACAACTTCTCCGTATTTACTTTTTTTTTGAGATAATCTTCAACAGCCTTGTCACCGCCTATTTCATCGATTAGTTTACGTTCTTTCGCCTCACTGCCGTAAAAAATCCATCCTGTTGCCAGTTTCTCAACTTCGTCATATTTCATCTTTCTATTCTTTGCAACGTGACCGATAAACATCTTGTATGCAACGTCCATATGTTGCTCCAGTAGCTTACGCTCTTCATCTGTTAGCTCTCGGTAAGGACTACCCATGGTTTTATACTTTCCTTTATGAATTTCAACAGATTTAACTCCTACTTTTTTGAGGAGCTCGCTGAATTCAAAATAATCCATTCTCACCCCGATGCTCCCCACAAGACTAGCTTCATCTGCAAAAATTCTCTCGCCAGTAGCAGCAATCCAATATGCACCTGAGGCACCAATATCTTTGATCTGCATGACAACGGGAATATCATCTGCAGTTCCCAGTATTCCGTCCTTTCCAGCACGCACATCAAGAATTTTATCTGCTATCTCTTTGCTCGGATAAACATAACCACCCGGTGAGTTAATTACCATCCAGACAGCTGTGCTTCCATCAGTTTTTACAGTATCTAGATATCTAACTATCTTATCTGCATTTGCACTCCCACCCCTTTGGATTGTTCCGTTAAGTGGAATTCTTGCTACTCTTCCATGTGGTGATTGCATCTTGTTCATGCATGATGGCATAAGAAATAAGCCAATAAATGTAGCATAAATAGCAAGATTCGTTAAGGTGGCTTGTATCGTGTTCCAAGCAGTATTAGCTGGAGTCCCGGTATTAAGCTGCACCTGTAGTGGTTCTTTATTGCTGAGGATAATTTCAAGTGGTTTGTCTTGCATCATGCCGCATTTCCAGCGCTAAGTCTTTTATTAAGTTATGGAATATGCAACATATATATGCAACATATAAGACGTGTTATATAAAAAGTTATTAAGAAGTGTTTTTACAACATATAAAAAGTGTTTTTTTTGAAACTACTTCGTATGCCGCAGCTTACGTTTTGCTTTCTCTTTGCGCATGCGCTTACGCTGCCATTTCCAGCGCATCTGGCCTTTTTTCTTCCAGCGTCGTGAACTGCGTTTCATTGTACGAATATTGTTAGAGGTTTGTCGTATCTTTAAATACTTTGTGATTCTTGGTAAGATATGACATTTCCTTTTTCCAAGGTGGTAACTGTCTATGAACAACTTGAAAATGTTTCCTCTGGCAATAAAATGCGTGAGATTCTTTCGGTATTTTTTAAAATAATACCTAAAGAGGATCTTGATAAAGTTGTTTACCTCTCAACAGGGAGTATTGCATCGGAATGTGAGGGAATTAATTTTGGTATGGCAGAAAAAATGGTAGTAAAAGCAATTTCAGCTGCAACAGGAAAAAATGAAAAAGAGCTTACTACCCTCTTCAAGAAAAAAGGGGACTTGGGTCTTGTTGCAGAGAGTATTGTCGGGCATGCAGAGGGAAAATTGTTTGTAGATGAAGTCTTTAGAATTCTGCATGAAATTGCAGCAACTAGTGGTGCAGGGAGCCAGGAAAAGAAATGTGTTCTGCTGGGTACTCTCTTACGAAAAGCATCACCCAACGAAGCAAAATATATTGTTCGTATCCTCCTCAACAAAATGAGGCTTGGTGCTGGTACGATGACCATTCTTGATTCCCTTTCAATTGCGTTCACTGGCACAAAAGCGAACAAGCCCAAACTGGAACATGCTTACAATATCTGTCCGGATATCGGAGTTATTGCACATTCTCTTGCCACAAAAGGATTACATGGAGTTGAACAGATAAGCGTTATGGTGGGAAGACCCATTAAAATGATGCTGGCATCACGGATTGGACAATTGAAAGATATTAACGAAAAAATGCCAGGTACGTTTGCAGTCGAAGAAAAATATGATGGTGAGCGAGTCCAGATACATTATGATGGGAAAAAGATAATTCTCTATTCCAGGAGGTTGGAAAACATCACTGAGCAATTCCCAGAACTTGTTGCATTGGCGCACAAGAATTTGCATGCAAAGTCGTACGTTGTTGAAGGTGAAATAGTGTCAGTTGATCAGAAAGGGAATCTGCTGCCATTCCAAGTGCTTATGCAGCGCCGCCGCAAGCAAGATGTCGAGGAATATAGAAAAAAAGTGCCTGTATGCTTGTTCCTTTTCGATTTGCTGTATTTAGATGGCGAACAATATCTACATAAATCATACCCAGAGCGTCGTTCTGCACTCAAGCGTATAACTAAAAAAACAGAAAACAAGTTTGTTCTTGCACGGCAGATAGTTACTGATAACATAGAAGAAACAGAAGAATTCTTTACAAGTGCGCTTGCGCATGGGGGAGAAGGGATTATGGTCAAGTCCACTGCCCTACATTCTGTGTATCAAACAGGCACGCGTGGATGGTTATGGATAAAGTGGAAGAAGGAATATGCCCAAGAATTATCAGATACTCTTGATCTAGTTGTGGTGGGTGCTTTTATGGGCAGGGGGAGACGTAGTGGAAGTTATGGGGCGTTATTATGTGCAGCATATAATGACAAAAAAGGTGTATTCGAGACAGTGTGCAAACTTGGAAGCGGGTTCAGCGATGAACAACTTGTAGAATTTCCAGGACGTTTCAATAAATATGTTGCATCGCATAAACCAACACGTCTTGTTGTACACAAATCAATGCAGCCAGATGTCTGGTTTGATCCAGTTATTATTGTAGAAGTATTAGGTGCTGAACTGACACGCAGTCCAGTGCACACGTGTTGTGAGGAAGGCGGTCAGGGATTAGCATTACGTTTTCCACGGTTTCTGCGTTATCGTGAGGATAAAAGTCCGGAGCAGGTAACGACAAGCAAAGAGATTTGGCAGATGTATAAAGAAAAAGTGAAGAGACGTTGATGTTTCTCAAAATAGTGTTGCTTTTCCGTTATTTTATTTTTCGTTATTTTATCAATCCATACCCAATCAATCTAAATCGCTGCCCAATGCGTCGAGAGATAACGATACGTGCACCTACTTCTGCACAAACTGGCAACTTCAGCGTGCAGTCTATGCCCTCCTTTTTCAACTTTGCCACAATGCCCACTGTTGCAGCGGAATTGACATTGAGCATCAGTACTTCTCCCAATTTGAGCGGGTCAACAGTCGTAGCATCCTTAAGTCCTACAACACGCTCCAAGAGGTGAACTTCTACAGAAAGTGCATACCATATCTGCGGCAGCTTACCAAGATGCCCAGCAATATTGCCAGAGAGCGCATCTGATTTGACAATGCAAGGGTCAAGTGTAGTCATCACTCCAATAGAACCACCAGGAATGACTTCTTTTACATCTTGCCCCCCCGTTTTTAGACTGGCAACTTTCGTCATGATAGGCTTTGCAACTAATTGATTTCCTTCCTGCACAATGTGGCCTGGCCTAATCTCTATGCTATCCCCGGTTGCTAATCTCCCCTGAATCAATGCCCCTCCTAAGACACCACCAACCAAGTGTTTTGGTTCTGTGCCCGGCTTATTGATGTCGAATGAGCGTGCAATATACATGAGCGGATTCTTCTTGGGATCACGTTTTGGCGTTGGAATATATTTCTCAATAGCCTCAATAAGCACATCCACATTCGCTCCATGCTGTGCAGAAAGTGGGATTATAGGAGCGTTTTCAAATGGAGTCCCTTTCAAAAATGCCTTAATCTGCTCATAATTCTTTGCTGCCCTTTCATCTGATACAAGATCCACCTTGTTTTGAACAACAATGACATTCTTCATCCCGGTAATCTGGAGTGCCATGAGGTGCTCTCTTGTTTGCGGTTGGGGGCATTCCTCACTTGCTGCAACAAGCAAAAGCGCACCATCCATTATTGTCGTGCCTGCTAACATGGTAGCCATGAGACTCTCATGACCGGGTGCATCAACAAAACTCACTTTACGTCTTACCTTCGTTACTCCCTCACATTTCTGGCATTTTTCTTTTGTTGTGTAATTGTATGGTTCAGGGCATTTTGTGCATTGCCGTATAAACGTATCTGCATAACCCAATCGTATCGTAATGCCTCTCTTTATTTCTTCACTGTGAGTGTCAGTCCACTTGCCAGAAAGCTGTTCAGTAAGAGTAGTCTTGCCATGATCAACGTGGCCAACGAGACCTATGTTGACTTCTGGTTGTATTAATTCTGTTTTCATCTTTACCAATTTTCCTCTTTACCAAATAAGGAATGCGACAATGACAAGAACCAAGCCGATAAGAACAGATAGGTAAGCAGCTAGCTCATCACGTGGCAGGGTACTGATTGCAAGGAAAAATGCATCTAATTGTTCTTTCAGTTCCATTTATGAAGCAGCCCCTTTTTCATCTGCTTTCTGAGCATTTTCGAAGAGAGGAGTTGTACCATACTGAAGTATCTTCACATTTATCTGCTTTGTGGTGTCTGTAATAATATCTGGGCAGACTGATTTACGTATCACTGTTCCCTTCTCGCATGAGCGAAATCCAACCCCCTTCCCAGCCATGATCTGTTTGCGCCTTAGCCCCGGAATGCCTTTCCGTAGTGGAAAACCACAGTAGTCACTCCCCCCAGTAATCTCAAATGTATACCCCTGAAGTGCAAGCGCATCTCCATCTACCTTGTCCCCTATCTTTTTGTTGAGGAAGGAAATAGCTGCATCATCTTTACATTCCTTCTGCGTTGACTTGCCAGATTTATCCGCAATGACTAGTTTGAATTCTGCCATAGCATAGAGAAAGTTTGGGGTTATTTATAAATCTTTTTCCGGTAAATGCTTTCATCCAAGAACTCTCATTCAATTAATGTATCGTTTATCCCTTGGTATCCCACGTTCATCCAAATCATCTTGTGTTAGATAAAACGGGTGGTCAGCAATGACCTGATAGGTATCACTCAGCAGTTTTTTAGTTTTTGCATTATGCTCAGTAACCATTAGCTCAGCATCTATTTTTTTATTTTCTGCTACATATTTGAACCGTTCACATGCATCCTCC
>JAHFLT010000027.1 GCA_023264635.1 Candidatus Woesearchaeota archaeon
AGACAAAAAACTATAGTTTCTTTCGCCGCCGAGCGAGATGCGGCATGCCCGACGTAAGGAGGGCTTGCCGAGGAGCGAAGGCGGGGGGATTATAAGGGGTCGCAACCCCTTATTTCACTTTCCTGTCATTTGTTGATGCTTTTATCATCATGGGCGTGTCTCAGCTAATGGCTATTGCATTATCTGAGAATATAAAGATACTGGTGGTGATTATTGCATTTATGTTACCTAATGCAGTGGTAATTTGTATGCTTAAAGTGATTCAGTCATACATCTCATCTATTGGGAGATAATGATTAATTCTTGTATACGAGGATAACCGTAGACAGACCCTCCAGTTTTTACTTCTAAGTTTGGTAGAATTTTTGCATAACCTGCTCCATGCGTATGACCACAAAGCACGGTTAATGAGCAATGCTGGTTTTTTACCATAACCTCCTTGAGCACATCTCCCGCAGCTTTATTGGTGAAATGAGGTAACCAGTTGTCATCAGATATTTTACCTTCATGCCAGCATGCCTCTTTAAATGGTGGTACATGCGTTAGGCAGATAATTTTTTGGTGCCGTTCACAGGCAACCTGCAATACTTTTTTAGCATGGACTGCAGCTTCATCACCGAGTTCATTCAGTTTCCTGAGTCGCTCTTTCTTATTCAAGCTGGCAAGTTCCTTAATAAGAACATAATCATTGAGCATAACGGGAGATAAAGCATAATTTCCCAATCTCCCATCAGACCAGCCATCATATCCCACAAGTGCAATGTCCGGCGTGATTTCCACAATCATATCAAGGCCCAACCAGTGTAATCCTTTGATTTCTTTGGATAACTTTTCTATTCTACTCCTTATGTGTGTAATACTTCCATGATAAAAATCGTGATTGCCAAGTACAAAATAGATAGGTGATTCAACGTGATTCTTCATCATTTTAAGATGCCTTTCCAAACTCGGTGCTTCTGCAATATCTCCACCAATAAGAATTGCGTCTGGAGATCCTTGTGATATCTTCTGCAAAAAAGCGGACAGACCTTCACCTTTCAAAAAGTTAAGATGGATATCTGTAAACCATGCTAATTTTTGCATTATATTCCACAGTTAATGGTTTTGATTATTAAATCTTCTGGAGGTGCACCCCATGTCGTACAAAATCCCACAACCTTTACAACACCAAGAACATTTTTCTTCTAGAACTGTTTGTACAAGTCCGGAGCGCGCGTGCAGCTTCGCCGCACCATAAGGGAGCGCTCTGGAGAATTTCACCTCTCCTGGTTTGTGAATGATCACTCCATAAATGGTAGCATCTCAGCTTGTTGGCATCCAGTATCCAGTGAGAATTTTTATGAGAGTGGATTTACCTGCGTCATTTAGTCCAACTAACCCAAAGCATTGCCCTTTACTAATAATAAGAGAAAATATATCCAGCGCAACAAAATTATTATGACGCTTTGTCAGTTCTTTTATCTCAATCCTACAATTTTATTTCCCTCATAAGAAAAGTAATACCTTCCTATCTTTTAATGATTGTGGGCGTTGTTCGAGATGATGATTGTGGTACTATATCCGAAAGATATCCATCGAGCATCTTTACGATATGTATAACATTTATTTCTTTATACGTTGGCTCAAACGGGGCAAGTTTCTGTTTTGCACGGGTAAACATTGTTTTCACGCCATAATAATTTTGTTTCTCGTAATGCACAAAACCAGCAGCTACAAAGATAAGGCCATGGTAGAAGTCTCTATCCTCTTTTTTATCTTTTTTAGCTTGTTTCCAACACATCTCCCACGCTTCATGGCTCTCGAAGTACTTTCCGGTATTGAATAACGAGATGCCTTCCTTAAAGAAGTCATCTAGTGTGCGAGTTCCTCTATCTTTCGTATTTCTTTGCATGTGCCTTTAATCATTATTTCCTGCATGTTCTGTGCGCCAATACCTAAACGTATTGCATGTACAATTTGCGGTTGTCTCCATAGAGGACACTGCATTATTTTTGCTGTAGAGCCAAGCATTTTTAGAATGGCTAGACCCACAACATCATTTGCGATCACATCATCACTTGCTACCACAATCCCAGCGCTTTTGGTTGTACCAATATTAGGTCCTTCTGTGGTAAATGATGTTCTTGCATCCATAATGGTATACTGTGCTTTTACTCCCAATGATATTTCTGCAATCATTTGGCCAAAGAGCCAATCCTTATTTTGGCCATGTGGGAGCCGCATTCTATCTCTGTCATGTGTAAATCCGACTTGCCCTTTTAATGCCATAGTGAAGATCGCTGTCCAATGCGTCTTGCAAATAGGTAATGTAATGACAATGTCTACTTTTCTGAGAATGTCAGGTAGTGAAATGCCCATTCCCCATGTTTTCATATCTTTATGGGTGAAAGGCATCCAATCGCACGTATCAAAATCAAGAAATTCTACATGATTCTCCATGATAACTGCATGCATTCCAGTCTCTTTCATGACTTCTGTCGTATCAAGCGTTGTCATAGATTTCTCTGCGACAATGATATCTTTTGGCTCATAATTTTTCAGCACTTTCAGCACGGCATCTAAAAAAATAGGATCTGTAGAACCTGGAGGTGGGTCAGGAGTATTTGCATTTGGCTTAACAAGAACGGTTTTATTCCTAATAGAAAAAGATGAAAGCAAAGAGAGAACCTCCTCAACTGCTTTCTGGGCGTTGTTGTCTTTACTTATGGTGACGGTTTTCATATCCTCTTTTCATATTTAGTCGTGTCTCTCTTGTCAATGGGTGGAGCGCTGACATATCTATCCCTATTTATCCCCATCGCTCTGCTTTGATATTTTTTTTGTCGATGCCCATTTGGAGCAAGGTGGTTTCTATATCCTGTACCATCTTAAGAGGACCGCAGAGATAATATATACATTCCTTGCAGTTTGCTACTGTCCGTGCAATCATCTCTGCACTGACACGTTCACAAAATCCGTTCCACGTTGGTTCTGTGCATCTTGTTGCAGTAAAGACAACAGTCAATTGCGGATGCATTGCTTGCAATTCATTTAGTTCACGGAAAAAAATAAATTCCTCTGGGTTTTTTGTGCTGTAGAAAACGGTCATCTTATTCGGCATCTTGTTGTCAAGCAGATAGTGAATCATGCTGCGGAACGGCGCAATGCCCGTGCCCCCTGCGATGAAAACAATATCTTTTTTCTGAGATGCATCAAGCGTGAACAATCCCATTGGTCCCTTAACAAGGATTTCTTCTCCGACTAAGGATTCATCTAATGCTGTCGTGAATGCGCCTTCTTTTTTGAGGGTTATAGTAATAGTTTTTTTTAGTGATGGAGGAGAGGAAATAGAATATGCTCTTCTGACACCAGGTAGCTTGTTAGCAAATTCAATCATAACAAACTGTCCCGGAAGAAATTCTATGTCTTTTCCTAGGTCAAGTGTAAATGTCTTGGAATAGGGTGTTTCTTGAATTATCTTTTCTATTTTTGCCTTATAGGTTTGGACTGCCATGTAAAGACAGATTAATAAGGGTTATAAATACGTTTCCCTTCAGCTTTTTTTTGACTTCGTTTTCACCTTCAACTCGACTCAGCGAAAAAACCCCGGAAAAAAGAGTGAGTCCTTGCGACTTTCAGTAGCTATCACCTTTGACTTTGATTTTATTCTGTTTCACTCAATTTTAGCGAAAAAATGGGGAAATTTGTCATTGGCATTTTTGCCGTGATAGAGGACACTTAGATGACGACACCGTATTACGATTCGTCATCTTCTGCGATGGTCTCCAAGCCTGAAGCGGGGTCTGTCTCCCCTCTCAAATCGCCTGTTACCAAAACGTTGCCCTTCTCCAAATCGTGGGCTTCTTGCCTCAAAACGCAACCTGATAAACTCTTCTCGTGGAAGCTCTCTAACCTTGACATCGTAACGCCTTCGAATTGCATTAAATACATCATGGTCGTTCTGGCTTAGCAAAGTGATAGCCTTGCCAGTTTCTCCAGCCCGTGCTGTTCTTCCGATACGATGGATGTATTCCTGTGGGTCTCGGGAAAGGTCATAGTTGAACACATGCGTGATGTCCTTTATATCCAGTCCACGCGCAGCAACAGCTGATGCAACAAGGATGGAAATCTTTCCTTTATTAAAATCATCAATAAGCTCAAGACGCCTGTTCTGGCTTAGTTTGCCGTGAATCATATCAGCTTTTATGTTATTGGACCGCAAATTTTTAGCAACTAGTTCCACTGTCGAACGTGTTGAGCAGAAGATGATGGCGCGTTTCGTCTCTTCTTTCTTCAGAAGATGCACAAGCAGCGAGAATTTCTCGTGGGGGAGGATGTTGTAGTAGCATTGTTCAAGGAAGTCCTCTTTGACATATGTCTCTGCTCTTGCAACCACCGGCTCTCGCATATATCTCTGCTTAAGCATATTTATCTCCTCAGAAATAGTAGCTCCAAATAACAGAATCTGCCTGTCGTTAGGCTTGCAATTTATGATTCGTTTGACATCCTCAATAAATCCCATCTCCACCATCTTATCTGCTTCATCGAGGATGAAGCAGGTTATACGGGATAAGTTAAGCGTTCTCCGCTGTAAGTGATCGAGTAACCTGCCTGGCGTGCCGACAACAATTTCAGAACGCGCTATCTGCTGTATCTGTGGCATGATTGAGACTCCTCCATAAACTGTGGCGATAGTACAATGCATATATTTACAGAATTTCCGGAGCTCATTTGCAATCTGGACTGCAAGTTCTCTTGTGGGTGCCATGATGAGGACCTGAAGTCCTGCTTTTGACACTATCTTTTCAAGAATTGGCACTCCGAAAGCGATTGTCTTGCCAGAACCAGTTTTTGACATGCCAATAACATCTTTTCCCGCTTTCACAAGAGGGATCGCTTTTTCCTGAATTAGAGTTGGTGTGTTTATACCCAACTCATTCAGGGCTTTAACTATCTCGGTCTTTACATTCAATAATTCAAATGACATATTTTTCTTCTCCTTGGAATTAGTATTCAAAACTTTCTGTTTTGGTAAATCGAATTGGGTTTCTGGAGCCCTCTCAAAACCAAGGTTTTGATGAAACAGAATGAGCATAGATGGGACCATACCCCCTGTTTCTGCCTTCCAATAAGTTAATGTCACTGTGGGGTGGTATATAAAACTATTGGTCAGTTTTCACTTTTTTTTCCCAATAACTTATTTATACTCATCTCTTTTTCCCGGGCAGATGTACAAAATTACATCTTTTCTCATTTGGGGGTATCTGACGAGCGTATGCATGGGTGATGAATTACTGACATCGGAGCAACTCACAAAAAATCTTTACTACAAACCTGTCCTGACGCAGCAACAGCATAAAGAAAGGAGAAAATATGCAGTAATCATCAATGGTGACTTTTCTGAATTTCATAAAGGCAATGTCAAAGAAGCGTACACCTCAATGAAAGTATTAGGTTTTGTTGATGAAAACATCTACATACTGTCAACAGAAAATCCACGGGCAGATGTAATAGAGAAAATTAATGGAATAAATGCACACGCAACAGCGGGCAACGTAAATGAAGTGTTTGACTCTCTACAGAAAATGGTGGATACCAATGATATGCTTGTGTTGTACACCACGGGACACGGCAAGTGCCGTAACAACGAAGCGACTTTGCAGTTAGAAGATACTGATATCATACAAACAGAACTGAAAAAGCAGCTCGCCAAGGCAAAAGCACAAGATTATGTTATCGTCTGCGACCAATGCTATTCTGGCGGGATTGCTTCTGAACTATCTACGTTGGAAGGGAATGTGGTTGCGTACTCGAGCACAGATGCAAAGCATATTACACTTTGTGAAAGCTTTGCCCGACCTTTCTGGGAGTCGTTTAGAAATGGCAATGGAGACAAAAATAAGGATGGAAAAACGACTCTTGACGAAGCATTTGAGTATGCCGCAGAAATCCATCGTGCAGCGGCTAACAATAGGCAAAAAAAGACTAACCACGAAGCGCATGCATACCGGTCAAAGAATTATCCAAAGGAACTGCGCTGATGGGTAAAACTATTTAAGGAAGCGGTTAGTGTGAGGGAGTGGGTGATTGCTATGGTACAAGTCGGACAAAAAGCACCAGATTTTACTGTTGAAGCATATGTGAATGGGCAGATAAAGAAAGTAAGTCTTGTTGATTACAAAGGAAAATGGGTTGTCATCTTTTTCTATCCTCGTGATTTTACGTTTGTATGTCCAACTGAGTTGAAAGGATTTGCAACAGCGCAAGCAGATTTTGAAAAGCGTAATGCTGTTGTGGTCGGCATAAGCACAGATAGTGCATACTCACATAAGGCGTGGTTTGAGAAAGAATTACCAGAAGTGAAATATGCAGTTCTAGCAGATACTGCACACAAGGTAAGCAGAGATTATGGTGTCTTGTTGGAAGATTCTGGCGCTGCATTGAGAGGGACGTTCATTATTGATCCCAATGGATTATTGCAGTATCAAGTTGTCTCTAACCTGAATGTAGGCAGAAGTGTACAAGAGACACTACGTGTGCTTGAGGCATGTCAATCTGGTGAGCTATGCCCTCTGGACTGGACGCCGGGAAAGAAGACGCTGGGAAAAGCGAAGTGAAAAAATTCAGTATCTTCTCTGAAAAGTAACAGCAACCACATCATGAGGATTGAAACAACTGCTGGTAAAAACAAATATTTGTATCTCTTCATGAGGAATGAAACTAAGTTGAGAATAATCACTCCACTACCAATAATAATTTCAGCTGTGCCCATTTTTATAACCCCAGTTGTATCATCATCTTTAGCGCCTCGGTTAATAACCTGATTATAACCCAATTCATTCAAGAATTGCACCATAGCTAATCAAAAATTGTTACTACCCCTGTTAATACCAAAATAATGCCCGCAATAACATCTACTGGATGTAAAGGAGCTGTAGTTATTATTGATAAAATACTATTTTCCTCTCTAAACTTTACCGAAATAAATTCTTCATCACAAACCACACATTAGCAGGTCGTTCAGCAAGCCTCCTGCAGAAATAGCCATACCAGTCCTTGCCGAATGGGACATATACTCTGACAATGTACCCCTCATCCATCAGCTGCTTCTGCAAATCTGGTCTGATTCCATAGAGCATCTGGAACTCGAACCATTGCAGGGGTAACCCTATTTTTTTCGTGTGATTCTTAATGCTGGTGATCATTTTTTCATCATGCGTTGCATAAGCGGGGTACACGTCATTCGTATATGTTGATTCTGCCAGCAGCTTTGCCAATACAAGATAGTTTTGGTCAACATCTTTTTTTTGGGGGAATGCTATTGTCTTTGCCTCAAGATATGCACCTTTACAGAGGCGGATATTGGCGATGTCCTCCTTGATTAATCCCATTACATCTTGCTGGGAGCGATATAAAGAAGATTGGATTACAGCTCCGACATGGGAATATTTCCTCCGCACAGTCCGATAAGCCTGCAATGTGCGTTCTGTATACGGGGAATTCTCCATGTCTATCCGCACAAACGAGCCAGTGTCTCTCACCTTGGCTACAATATCTTCAAGATTCTGTGCACATATGTGTTCATTGATATCCAGTCCAAGCGCTGTGAGCTTGACAGAGACGTGTGAATCCAAGTGCTCATGTCTGATTCTGTCCAGCAATGAAAAGTACATTGCCTTGTTCATCGCTGCTTGTTCAGGTGAGGAAACATTCTCCCCCAAATAATCCACGGATGTTTTCATGCCCGAGGAATTGAGTCTCTTCACCACAGTCACCAACTCATCTAAAGTCTCTCCAGCAACAAATCGCTCTTTTGCCTTCCGGAAAGAGGAGAACCTCATCAAAAGATTCTTCATCTGCGTGCTCTGCGAAAGCTTCAGCATCATCCAACGAAGCATATGTATGAGAAAGAGAAACTGTATAAAAAAGTTTAGCTTTGGTACGGCTCTGTAGAAAGTGTACCATTGCCACTCTTAAGGGCGAGCACCTTCAAGAGTCAAGAAAAGTGACAAAGGGGATGCAAAGTTGCGAAGCAACTTGCACAAAAAATCTGCGAGATTTCTTTGTGCTCCATCCGGGAAATGCAAAGAAGCCATAGGCTTCTTGCACAAGGAGAACAGCGGTTCTCCTTTGTGTCACTCTGGAGACTAACAGCACATGCGAGCTGAGGTGCAATGGCGAGCGAGAGCGAGACTTTCTACAGAGCCCTTTGGTACACCATTTTTCTATATGTTTTCATCGGCTCTAATGACTGTTTAGCCTCCATCTCAGGGAGAAGTGATTTTCCCAACCATTTGCTGAATTCTCGGAGAAAGAAGCCATGATACGGTAAGATATCTGCACATAGATAGGTCAGTTGGCAGAGCTTACCTTGAATCCATGGTTCCTTGTAAGTAGTAGATAATTCTTCAGATGTTGTATTTAGGATATGTGCTAAGCTCTCTGGCGCGAGAGCAAGTGCTGTGCTTATCAAATCTGGTTCAAAGATGTTGTCCTTTGCAAAGCAGAGTGAAAGATGCATGAAATCTATATGGCGTTTTGATATCCATTCACGATAGAAAGGTGGTGCTTTTGCTGGTGTGTTAACAGTTTCTGGAAGGTTATCCATCAGCATCAAGACACGTTGTAAACTTTTTTTGCGTTTTGCCTTTTCTGGTAATAAAGACAGCTCGAGATAACCATTGCCAATGCGTAAGACTAAGGGTGTGTCCATAGAAAGAATATGTGGCTTGAACGCATATTTGATTATTCGTATACATGAGGAAAGCACTCTATCGCGAGAGTATTTCATGAAACCAGCCATGTACTCGAGCATCATGTACGGCTGTGCGCATGAACCATACGAGAAGACCTTATAATTGCCTTCTTTAAGAGTGAGTTCTGTGCTAGCATCGCTGATATTACAATCAATGCTCCATGTGGAGATACTATTGTCAAGAGCCATACTATTTACTCACTCACCATAAAGATCGATACCTTTACAAAAAACCAGAATAAGGAGGAGCTGACTTTGTCAGAGTTCTCCTTTCAGTATCTTGCTACGCAGTGACTCCCATTCAGCAGGCTTAAGGGAACAGACATTTCCCACTTCACCTATCTTTATTTCGGTGTCTGTAATTTCAACTACTGGGCACTGATTACAACTCTGGCAGAGAGCAACTATTTTTCTCATTACAGTTTTCATTACACTCACCCTTTTTACATATATTCTGTTTTAGAACTATTTATACTTATCTCAAACGGATGCCGATAGCGGGACATAGATACTTGAGGTCACGGTGTGCTGAAATGAACATGCCCCCCTCATAACCTAATCCTGCAGAGTATCTACTTGGTCTTTTGTCCAGTGGCGGTGTACGAACATAATTGCAACTAAGTAAGCTTCTAAAGAATGAATCTGGTCTGATTGCACCAAGTACACTATCTGCATTTTCATAACCAGTACCAAGCAATGCTTTAAGAAAAGGCATTGCTTCTGGTGCACTCTTATCTATGAGATAAAGGTCTGCATAAGAATACTCCTCATTTGCAAGAGTAGGTAATTGTGGGATAGCGACTTCATTTTTTTTTGTCGTTTTGTTCATCAGTAGATGTTCGATTGTTCCCTTGAGCCCGCCTTCATAAATTATTTTGGTACAAGTATTCAACCTGCGAGGGTGGTGCTGCAAATGAGAGGTTATTCTGTGAAGGAACTCTTCTGCTGCACGCCCACATGAATCGTCATCTTTTAGCGCATGTGCAGTGCTTAGGAGTTGGAACAAATCCATCATCGATGGCACAATGATTCCTTCTTTATTTGTAAGTGAGTAATTCCACCAGTCTGGCGTTGTTTTGAATACACCGTGATCGAGCAAATCCGCGAGAACCTCTACATCCCTTGTAAAATGCGGTATGTTCGAGAAGATGTAATTGCCTTTCTCTTTGCAGATAGATGGCTTCGTACTTGGTAGCACATTGGTTACTTGTGCTGGTGATGTTTGTTTGAAATAGGCTTCCAGTTTCGGTTTTTCTTCCTTTAAGAGAGGTCCACGAATATTTTCGATAAGTGTTAATGGTAGTTTTGTCACAAGAGAGGGTACATATTTTTTGTTATCGATAGTATTCAGTCTTACAAGTCCTTCCACTACCGCATAGATACCAGTCCAGCACAGTAACTGACTGCCAAAGAGAGCGCCACTAAGCGCAAAAAAACAGCCAATACCTGATTCACAAATTGATGACCAGCCCACTGCATTTTCATGAGTAGTCTCATTCCATTCTTTGCCTATATGTTTACGATATCTTTCTGGAAGAAAACCAATAAGCGCATGATAGGGCACATTCACAAACACTTCATAGACACTATTGTCAATACCTGTATCTAGAGTAACAACACATTTTCCTACTGCAGATGGCTCTTTTATTTTCGCTTCTAAAGATATCTCTCTCTTCTTCTGTTCATAGAAAGTGACAGCATCATCGATGGTGGCATCTAAATTGTGAAGCCTCATCACTTGGTATACCTCATTGATCTCAGTTATCTTTTCGAGCAATGCATCGAATTCAAGAACATTATATTTTTTTCTCATGAATATACGCTGCTAACCTCTGTTGCAATACACCAAGTCGCTCATCACGCAGCTCAGCGATAGTGGCTTTTGCTTCCTGTTGTTGGCATAGTTTGTATTGCTCATTGTACCATCCTTCCATTTTTTTACCAACATGCCTAACAGTTAATCCAGTCATTGTGCCACCAGCAAGCCCCAGGAGCGTAGCAGGAAGCATACCAAAACCGAGAACGTAGAACACATACTGGCTAATCATCATTGCTGAGCCAACGAATGTGCTTCCCCCATAGAAATTACTCCATTCTCCAACTGGCATTTTTTTGCTAGCAAGTTGTATGACATGCCGATAATTCTCCTGTTCACCTACTGCTTCATGCAGAATTTCTTTTACCATGCTATCCAAAGAGAGATTATTAACTATCTGATGTGGTGTTCTTTTGTGTATGGATGCCAAAGAATAAATGTCTTTCAGCGTGTTTTTGATGTTTAGAACTTCATAAGGAACTGGTAGTGTATATCCTTCTTTAATCACTCTGCGTGCGATGCGTTCATCTAGTCCCATATCATGCACAATCTCCATTAATTCTTTCTCACTAAGCTGTCTTCCTTCTTGTGCAGTGTCTCTGATTTCTTGTGTACGAATAATCTCATACAATAATGTGGTATCTTTGTCTGCCATACTGGGCGGGGTGGAGAGAGAGATTATTTAAACATTTGCCCTACCAGAATGTTTAAATAACCATTTCTTTTTCTGTGGGCATTTGCCTCCGTAGCTTAGTAGCTGGAGCGCAGCCTTGGTATCATATGACAAAGAGGCTGAGGTCGCGAGTGCAACTCTCGCCGGAGGCTGTCTAGTTACATTCTCTACGTTCACTTGTAGCATCTACAGTGGCTTTCTCCAGCACATCAAAAATTTCTATCATCCCTTCCGTATCCTGCTTGCAATAGTCACGTAAGGCTGCTCGGAGCTTCTTCATATCTTTTTTCCCTCCTTGATACATCATTGCGAGGAATTCTCGCGCAGCCTGATCTCCTTTATTCACTTCAAGATGCTCATAGCTCCTACCGGTAAGAGCAGGCAGCACTGCCTTAATTGAGCAGCTGCCGTGCTGAGCAGGATGATAATACCAGAAATTCCTAAAGGGGATAATGAGATCGTCCAAGCGTTCAATAACTGAGCTGATCCACTTCTCGCACGGGTATACCTTCAAAAGATCACTAAGCACGTTTTTCTCAAATATCATGTTGTACGCAATAACCGTACCTGTAGGACCTATTGCCTTGAGCGCCTGAAGCACTTCTGATCGTGGATCACTCGGACTATCTGCAAGGAATTCGACAAGCTGCGACTTATCCCCTCTCTTTTTTACAATGTGCAGCGAAAACTGAAACGGTATTTGCTGGTATGGCCTTGTACCATCGAAAAGAGGGATTGCCGGGTTAACGGTCTCGAAATCAAGAAAATGTAAGGGGTACTGAAAATGTTCCAAGAATTTATGGATAGCAGTTTTCTGAATAGATGGTTTATTAATCAAAGTGCACTTCTTTTGAATTTGCTGTTTGTCGTTAAGTACAAAATCATCTGGTATGTGCTGTATCAGAAAAATGTTCTGATTTATTAGCGAATATGCTCTGTTGCCGATACGGTAGAGTTGTGTGACATTGTTCTCTGGAAGACCTGTAAGACAAACATCACATGTTTTAGGATCTGTGCATTCGACACCAAGTGTTGGTAAGGGTATGGTCTTGCTTTGGATGATGGCAACCATTTTCCTGATATTTTCTTCAACAGTAGACAGGAGCCCTGTAACTTCTTCACTAATGTCTTTGCAGGTAAAGATGTGGTGGGGATCTATTTTCCCATGTTTGACATATTCATTATTAATATGCATCAGATGGCATTGTCTTATTTTCAGGCCAGCGCCTTCCAGGCAATACCGTTGAAAGGCAACATCATGATAATGTTCATCTTTCACTTTTGTACCGCTTTTGACTTCAATAATATCCCATTCATCATTTATAGGTAGGAGAATATCAACTCGGCAATATGTATTTTTATAGACAAAGCTTGCTTCAAAGATTGTCTTTTTTTGCTGTACCCATTCTTTGGTGAGCTTAAGCGTTTGATTAAAACCATTTTCCCATTTAACTTCGACTCCTTTGGGGTATCTTTTTTTTGCTAAGTCGCCAACTTCATGTCCTTGGTCAAAGATTGCCTGTGTCGCCTCATCTGTAGGTGGAATAAGTTCACGGGCGTTATAGTGGCACCAAAGCAACTTTGGGCATCGCAGCCCAATGAGATATTTTGATTTTGAGAGGGTTATCTGCATTGTTTATCATAACGTCTATGATCTTATAAAAGAATCTCTTTCCCCCAAGGTAATACCAAATTATTTTGTATTGGGTTTTGTCAATAATCCCAAAATCTCCTCTTTTTTCAGCTGGTCAATAAGAAACTGTTCGCAGGGTATATTACCTTGTTTGAGGAACTCCTCTATCTCCTTAACGTTGGAATACATCTCATTGTACACCACTCGGATAATTCCAACTTGCACTATCTCCTTTGCGCAATAAAGGCAGGGAGACGTTGTGACATAAAGAGTAGTTCCTTTGACGCTGGTGTGGGCATTGAGTATCGCATTACTCTCAGCATGGATGCAAATGCACTTATCAAGCCCTTGGCCAGACGGAATTATTTTATCATTGCATCGTGGGCAACCACCATCATTGCAGTTTTTTATGCCTCGGGGCGTTCCATTGTACCCATCAGATATGCGAACGTCATAAAGCGCCAGCACAGCGCCAACTTGCCTTCTCATACACTTACTTCGAGTAGCATTAAAATATGCAGACAACAGGAAGAATTCATCAAGCGCTTGTTGCTTGCTCATGAACAAGCGATTTGCAGCTCCTGTTTATATAAGTTTAAGCTTCTCACAAGCTCCATCCAAAAATTCTCGCTCTCATTCGGCTCAGCAGCTTTTTACCTTTGCATTTTTAGGTGATAACTGACACAAAGGAGAATCGCTGTTCTCCTTGTGCAGGAAGCTTATGGCTTCTTTGCATTTCCCGGAGGTCGTCTCTTTATCAGTACAAAATAGGCTACTGTTAAGGCTCTACCTTAGGCTGCTGAGCGCTTTTTTGGATGGAGTCGTTGAAAGCCAAACACAGTAAAAAAATAGACATAGGGAAAACTTTTTGACCTAAACCGCATTAATGTTACATTTGTACCTGGCTGATGGTACTGTGTATCCTAATGATTGGTGTAGTCGTTGTTCGTTGTAGTACTTAAGGAAGGTGTCTAGGTTGTCTTCCCCGT
>JAHFLT010000013.1 GCA_023264635.1 Candidatus Woesearchaeota archaeon
CGATGGATGGATGAAACATTATGTGGAAATATCGTCTGGTAACAAACCAAACACTTCTTTGTAAAATGCTTCACCAATAACATACTTATATAATATGCTTAGGGGATGGTGACTTTGAAACGTACAACAGAGCCATTTGACCATAAGACTTAAATAAGATTTATTTACTCCGGAGTAATTACGATGAAACCCACACTATTTATTGTCGTGTTTTTGCTGACACTCTCAACAGCGCTGGCGATAGAAATGCCACCAGTACCAACTCCTCCAGGAGGAAATGGATTCCCAAATCCACCGCCAATTCCGGGAATACCCGATTTTTCGTTTGCACAGCACGCACGACAACAGCTTACCATCAAGCGATTGTCGCTGCCACTCTACACACGCGTTGCAGTGGGAAGTTCAGTACATCTTGGCGTGCAGGTAAAAAATAATGATGAAACATCTATCAGAAACGGCCTTTCAGTCACTACCTCGATCCCTGCACTAGGGATTAAGAAAAAAAGCGGCCCTGATACACTTCTTGCAAAAAAGGATGCAACAAAAACAACAACGCTCAATATCCCAAAATCAGCTCAACCGGGACTCTATCTTGCACGAATCACTGTCTCCACTGATAGATTCCATCGCATTGTTTATCGTCTGGTACATGTTATTCGTGATGCTGCGTTATAACTGCTAATTATAATTGCTAAGAGTGTTATTTGTTATTACTATTAGATAGCCATTATAATTAGTCACTGTGTTGTGCTAAAAAAAGAAAAAGCTTTATATAGTGGCGGCTTGTTCCCGACAACAAGACTTTATACTAAACTAATGGAGGGAAAACAAAATGAAACGTCTGTTGCAAAGCATTAGCATGCTGGCACTTTTGCTGGTTATGTTATTTGCGTCAGTCAATGCTGCATTGGCATTTGACAATACAATTGTGAAGTCTATAGAAGTCAACGGTCGAGAAATCTTCACGACAAACGTGCAGAGCCTCGACGTAAAGAAGGGAGATAAGCTTGACATCAACGCGCAGTTGACTGCGCCAAGCAATGAGGATCTAAAGAATATTGAAATCAGTGCACGATTCGTGTATGAATATTCTGATGTCCAGAAAGTATCTGATTCCACACCCCTATTTGATGTGGATGCAGGCGATACAGTCTTCAAGAGATTGTCTCTTGTTGTGCCAAAGGAAATACAGGAGCAGAGCATTAATCTGTTTATCACGATAATGGACAAGACAACGCTTGTGAAACAAACTGTCAGGTTGCACATTAAGGGTCAGCGCCACGATGTTGGCCTTGAACGAGTCCTCTTCACTCCACAGAAAAGAGTGCAGGCAGGTTCGTATGTCATCGGCAAAGTGCGCCTTGAGAACTTTGGGGAGTTTGATGAGGATGACCTCCTTGTTGAAGCAAGTATCCCTGAACTTGGCGTATCAGATGCTGACACAATAGACCATCTCGAGCGCGAGAAACAAGTGACCTCGGAGGAATTATATCTGCAGGTTCCGGCATGCGCAAAACAAGGGATCTACACGGTAGAAGTTGATGTTCTCTATGACAAGGACAGAGGCAAGGCGCACGCAGAATTTCCGCTTGAGGTTGTGAAAGGAATCGATGGTGACTATTGCGCAAAAGAAAAAGCAGACGCAAAGGACGCAAAAGTACCTTCAGTCACTGTGCCTAGCTCTGTTCAGCAGGTAAGTGCTGGAGAAGCAGCTGTCTATCCAGTAACAGTCACCAACGGAAACAAGAACTCGCAGACATATGTTGTCAGCGCTGAAGCTGGTGACTGGGCTAATGTAAAGATTGAGCCTAGCAATGTTTTAACTGTTGAATCTGGCCAGACACAGACAGCGTATGTCTATGCAATGCCGAAGGCAGGGCAGTTTGGAGACAAATTGCTTGGCTTGACGATAAAGGCAGGTAACGACGTCCTATCAAGCAATGCACTGAAAGTATCAATCCTCGGCAGCACAGTGTCAGAACCTGTGACAAATACTGGTGGGGAAACACTTAAGAAAGTGCTTGAAATTGGATTAATCGTTCTTGTTGTCTTGATCGTGTTGCTTGGTTTGATCATCGGATTCAACAAGCTCCGCGAGGAAGACGAAGACGTAGAGGCAGACGACAAGAAGGGCTATTACTGAGCCCGTTTTGTTTTCCCTCCTTTTTCTTTTTTCTTTTATTGTCTCTGAAGAAAAACTAATGGAGTTTGTGTGATGTTGTTTTTTTCTGGTGATTATGTCAAACTCAGCATCAAACTCAGCACAATGCCAATTGATGAACTTGATGAATACATGGATATCTTCCAAGATACGATTCAAACAGACAAATCAAAAAAAGAACCTTGATACCATTGTTGATGGAACGCGGCTAAAGCTTCTCCATCCAGACGGAGAACAACTAGATTTGGTGACATTAGTACCAGAAGGATACAAATTCATTGCTAAAGAAAATAGAAGAGGAAGACCAATACCTTTTCTCACGAATTATAGACTCTCCCTGGTATCGGGAAAAAGAAGCGGCATATACTATGAAAAGGGAACGTGATGCCTGTTCATATTCATTGCAAAAATAAGGTTGCTTGGACAAAAAGGATATACTGTTTTTGCTGGGTTTGAAGGTTATAGAGAGATTGCACTCTCTATCCATCTTTTCTGCTTGTAGAGTTATAGTCGAAATGTCAGTGAAGTAAATATACTACCTGAACGATTGAAGTGACCATCATCTTTATATAATAGTCTCTATCTGCGAGTGGCAACGTGAGGGGGTAACAGGTGAGGAATGCCTTACTAATAGCTCTTATAGCACTTCTATTGCTTGCAACTTCGGTATTCTCTGTCTCAGTCCTGCAGCTCAGTAAGAATAATATAGACATACCTATTGAATTTCCTGTTTCTGATGACCACTCAGTCAGCGTTATACGATTATTCAGCATCGTACAACAGGAGCCACTGACTGGGTGTGCAGAAGACAAGCTCGAAAAGCACTTCCTGCTGAGAAATAAGGGAAATACACCTGATGTCTACACCATTACAGCTAATGGAAAAATGCTGCGGTTGGCGCTTCTACCGTATAAAGAACAGTCATTCTCCCTAAAGCATGAACCAAAGGATGGCAAAGAGATGATGCTTACAGTGACGCCCATGTTCGGTAAACCTAAAACATACGCACTCCGATGGGATGTAAAGCCGTGTGTTGATGTGCAGCTTTCATTGCCTGAGGAAATACATGGATGTGCAGAAAAATTAATATCCCTACAGTATGGAGTGCTAAACAATGGAACAATGAAAGAGGATATACTATTTATCTTTTCTCCGATTTTAGCAAATGAGTCAGCAGTAAATGTATCGCTGTTACTTGAAGCGGGAAGCAATGTCACTAAAACGGTCACGTTCATACCTGCAGGAAACCAATTGACTGTCACCTCGTTTTTGCGCAACAAGCAGTCGGGGAAAACAACTGTGCATCTTGGCATCCTTCCGCAATGCAGCCAGCTTGCAGCTGAAGGCGTATCGCTCAAGGAGGGAAAATGGATTATTTCTTTGGTCAACAAAGGGACTGAGGGAGCAACATATGCATTCCGGATAGAAAAACCTACAGAAGCCATTTTAGAGACAACGCATCTCACACTACAACCCAAAGAAGAAGGAGAGATTGTACTCGGGGGAAACATCACCGGCAGCCAAGACACTGTGTTCACTGCCCGCACAGACAATAGCAGCCAGACAATCCGCGTCTATCTTGATACACATAAACCAATAATCCAGTGGAAAAATGTTGATGCATATGCGCCAACAATTGGCATGACGGTGCTCATCCCGTTACTGCTCACCATAGCTGTGTTCTTCATCGTTTCCAGAATGAGGGAAGATGATTTCGAGCTAAAGAAGTCATGGTTTGGGAAGGGATCATATGATACAATAGATTTCGATCACCTGTTTGAAGAAAATGAGACATACCATGCAATATTGCCCAGAAAAAGAGTGCCGAGGCATGTTATGGTTTTCTTTGCGGGCGCACTGCTCTTGGTGATTGGTTCGGCAGGCATATATTCTTTGTATCCAGAAGATGCACCATGGATAGTCTTTAGTGTTGGGGTGATTGTTACAGCTGCGGCGCTTATAATGGCTGGATTATGGGCATTCTGGAGAAAATTGAGACGATGGCACACCAAACAAAGGGTAGCGGGAAAGAGCCCGTGGAAGTGGATTCTTGTGTTCGTTGGTGTTCTGATATTATTGGTGGCAGGATGGAGATATTATCCCGCTGTTGCGTTTTATATCCCTGATATCAATGGAACAATAGTGAACACCACTGCTTTTTTCAGCACGATGTATGCCAACAATACCATGTATACCAACACATCTACGGAAGCAACATCTACGAAAGCATCAACGGAAGATATGTTAACTAATGACACAAGAACAATCATGATGAATGAAACAACAGAAGAACCAGTAAATGGGTTGCATAAGACCCTCTGGAGAAATGCAATTGCCATTGTCAATCAGCTAAAAGATTCCCGAACTGGACTAGTACTCTTTTCATTTGCAACGGTATTTGTGCTGGTGTTGCTTGTGAGCATAGCAAAAAAGACGTGGAGAGCTCTGCAGAACAGGATGCAGCAACAGGAAGACATTCACAGAGTAGAAACATTGACAAAGAGAATAGCGAGAGTTGAAAAGAGAACCCACGCACTGAAAAAGGAGTTCGGCAAAAAGAACGTATGGGATAAGGTTGTTGATTTCTTCTTTGAGGATTAATTTTTCTCTATAAAGACCTTGCCGTCTTTCTGTTTCAGCATGAAGAACAACTTTCCGTCAACTATTTGGAAGCACTCAGCTTGCTTTGAAGGTATTAAATCATCTACGAGGAATGAGTCTCCGCTTGGTAAGAAGAAAACATTGGCTTCTTTCTTTCTCCATTGTACGCAAAGCCTGTCCATCTGGCAAAGAAAATGCGATATATCAATCTTATTCACGTCAACCACACAGACCTGTTCTACTGTATTGGGAACCGGTAATGCAAGTGCACGGTAAGTGCCGGATACTGCTGCTGCCTGAAGCTCAGCATGCATAGCTTGCCGTAGTGCCATTATCCTGTAATAAGAAGCTGGTTTTTGTTCTATTGTTGAATTGATAGCTTCAATCCCTAAAAAGAAAAGGAGGCTTATGCCGAGAAGGATATATGCTATGACTTTTTTTTTCACTATAATCACTACTTCTCTCTTTGCCGCCGGAGTTTATGAATTTTTCGCCAGACTAAACAATACAGATAGATTCAGTTCCATGCACACCGCTGGCATGGTAATGTCCAGCTTCTCCAGAACATGGGGACTTAACTCGCCGAGGAATCCCACTTTCCTTCTGTTCACAAGTATGTCACCAACTCTGCCCGGGATAAGCGCAGGATGCTCTGCAGAAGTTATGCTGCAACGCGCTCCGAGCATCGAAAACAAATAATCCATCACTTGCTTCATCTCGGTGTAATCTGCAATAGTGTTACAGTAAACTACCGCAAGGTGCTCCTCATCGTTGCACATATCACCAACACGCCTGGTGACAATGCCCTGCTCAAATACCCTCTGCGGATAATCTACATGCTTGTTCTTCGAAAGCATTTCCAACAGTACTGGCAAAATCCACGTGCGCACTGCAGAATAAGTCTGTGACATGAAGTTCTCGATTTCTACTATGCCTGTATCTGGCGTATTCATCTTGTCACACAGCAATTCTTTGTTGCTCAGCACTGGACTGAGAACTTCCTGATAACCAAGCCCAAGCAATAATTCTCGGCATTTCTCTATCTCCCGTATTTTTGGAAGGGCTGCACCAACCGTGCTTGTAGTGAGTGGCAATGGTTCTATCTTATCATATCCATACATTATACCAATATCCTCAATTACATCTACGGGATGCAATATATCTCCACGATAAGGGGGGATTTTTACTTTTTCCAAAACATCATACTGTGCGCGTTCCAGCAGTGTTTTTATTTCTGACTTCTTCAGCTGGATACCAAGATAAGCTGCAACCTGTTCTGGAGTAATGGCCACTGCCTCTTCTTTGAGCAGCGGTGTATTTTCTGTTTTGTCATGATACTTTACACTAACTTGTTGTAAAGAAAAACCGCGCTCTGCAAAAGCGTATGCAAAAATAGTAGTTACCAGATTAACTGCTGCATGATCAGTACCCGTTGCTTCAAAGAAAATAGAACTATCACCTATATTGATACGTCCGGTGTCTTCTGCATTAGTTATTGGTGGGAAGCTGATGATTTGCCTTCGCGCATCTTCCAGAAGAGGATATTGCTTTGCATCCTGTAGAATCCACGCATACTCCTTTCCTTTTGGATGATATGCAAGAATTCTGCGGAGATTTTCCTTTGTTCCATCAAGCGGGACAAATGAGGTTTTCTCTGGGTCTGCTGCATAATAGCGGAGAGGGAATGATATCTTGCTGCTAGGATACATCCCAATGGCTACTTTCTGGCGTCTCCTCCCAAAACCGTCTGCGATTTTTTCCTGCATCTGAATAAACTGCTTCAGGAGATAGTTTGTAAATGGTTTTCCTTTGGCAATAAATGCAGCTATGACTGGACGGATAGAATGGAGCTTAGGGTCAACAGAAATAATGTTCTTTGTCTTCATCATTTTTATCCGGGGAATGCCGCGCTCATTGCCTTGATAATGGCGCAGGAACCTGGTAATACCCTCGACAGACCACAGATAGGGCTGATTTGTATCACCTAGCTTTATGGTCAATGTATCTGTCTTCTCATCATAATGCTCAAGCTCGGCCTTTGCTGCTGGTAACCATTGCCTGAGCTCGTCGAGTGAACATTTCTTGCCATAAAGGTCCTTCAGATCAGTGAATGAACATTGAATTGTTGGCATTAGCCTAACCCCACTGTGCGCAGGAAATGCAAATCATGGCTGAAAAGCGCTCTGATGTCTTTTATGCCGAGCTTGAACATCCCCAAGCGATCTATCCCAAGCCCCCAAGCAAGGACGCTGATTTCCCTGCCCAATAATGGCTTCACAAGTTCAGGTCTGAAAATACCAGCTCCACCTAATTCAACCCAGCCAAGATCAGGGTGTTTGGCATACAACTCGCAGCTTGGCTCTGTGAATGGAAAGTAGCCCGGCACAATCCTTATCTCACTGGTATTGGAAAACTCCTGCGCAAACAACTTCAATAATCCAATAAGATGCCTCAGTGTTAATTTTTCTTCCACTACAATGCCTTCTGTCTGGTAGAAATCTACATTGTGAGTTGCATCAATGACATCTGCTCTGAAAACACGCGTGATGCCGAAATATTTACCGGGGATTTTGATGTCAGGAGATGCAAGCATATGTGCTGAGACTGCTGTTCCTTGTGTTCTCAAAAGTGTGCGGTGCGTACGTTGAACATCGAATGCATACTGCCATCCTTTGCTGCCAGTACCACCGCCCATCTCATGTGCATCTTTAACTTTTGTAACAAGCTTTTGATCCAGGGGGAAATATTTTGGTTCTTTAACATAATAAGCATCATGGATGTCTCTGGCTGAATGGAATTGCGGCATGAACAACGCGTCCATGTTGTAGAAATCAGTCTCCACAATGGGACCTTCCATCTCAGTAAAACCGAGCGACAGAAATTTTATGCGTACATCATCAAGAAATCGTCTATAGTGGTGTTTCTTCCCACCATAGATTTTAGGTACATCGATGCTGACATCATATCGGCGGAAGATGGTGTCTTTCCATGACTTGGAGAGAAGCATATCCTTTGTCACACGGTCTACTGTCTCGAGTTGTCTTACATTTTTATCCGCTATCAATCTTTTTCCGAGCGCTGTCAAAACAGCTCTTTTTCTTTTTACAAGGTCAACTTTTACTATATCCTTACGTCTTTTGAGTGTTTCTACTACGCTTTTTTCTTCTGCTGTTAGCTCACG
Organism: Candidatus Woesearchaeota archaeon; assembly: GCA_023264635.1. Taxonomy (GTDB): domain Archaea; phylum Nanobdellota; class Nanobdellia; order Woesearchaeales; family JAGVYF01; genus JACQSS01. Next base: position 7,944 of record JAHFLT010000013.1, read on the forward strand.
GATATCAAAAGGAAACTCTCTTCCTAAGATTTTCTCCTCGGGCAGTTTTGTTGCTCTGGTTTTTTCTCCGGTTGGGGTAAGCATGAGGAGAAGTTCTTCTTTTTTAGAAAGGGCAAGGGCATTACGTTGTCGTAGAATGCCCAGAATTGCATGGACTTCTTCCATTGTTAGTTTTGCTTTTTCAAGAAGCTCACTAACAGGTAATGGCTGACTTGTTAATGCATTGAGAAGACGCCTTTCTGGAAGGCCTTGGTGTTTATACGCTTCTCCATTAGTTCCTAGTGAGATCTCTTCACGTAATTCCTCATGTATGCTGAGAACATCCTTATTTTGTAGCCACTGAAAGGCACGCATTACTTCTACAGGTTGCATACCAGCTCGTGCAGCTGTATCTTCTACAGAATCATGATCATGTAAGACAAGCAGCACTTTACGTTCCAAAGGGTGAAGGCTTTCACGGAGTTCCTTGTCTTCCATGCGCAGTGTGGAGAAGAAGAGGTTTATAATGGTTCCCTCACTAAGAATTGTGTTTGCATGCACAATGGGTGAGTGCTTTCACAACAGAACTAACGTAATCATGGATTTTTTCTGTACCAGCATATGAGTAAAGCATAAACCAGTCTGTATCACATTCTCTGTAAACAATAATATCTGCCTTGTACAAAAAACGCCGTAGCTGTATAATCGTGCGATAGTATATGTTTTTTTCTTCAGTTGCTGTATATACGGTATTATATTCGTCAACGGAATAAACATGAAAATCATACTCTGTTGCAGCTCTCAGCAAGAGATATTCCAACTTTGCGCCGGAAACCTTCATTGGCAGCAGAATAGTTCGTCTCATGTTTTAGTAACTGCATTCTCTAAATCGCTGCGGAATTCTGAAAATCCTTTGGGAAGACTAACACCTGCATGTACTGCATATTTCTCTACACGATCAAGTGTGCGGAGTGCTTCTGCGTTTTTTCCTTGAGAATAGAATTGCTGAGCTCTTTCCCACTCTTTTTCTGTACCAAGAGAATATGCTTGCTTTAGTAAGATTTCCAGCTCAGGAATCAAATCGCTTGGTGTATAGTCTTTCATATCATTAATTTGTCCAATGGCCGGAAAATAACGATTCCCTGCAAGCATTTCCCGTACCCGTGCAACTTGTTTTCTGTGTTCATCCTTGGAGATCATGTTACCTCTGAATGATATTACCAGTTTTTAAAACTTTTTCCTCTTTTTCATAAAAACGCTTATATATCTTTCCTACATGTTTGTATAAAATGGACATCCGTCGTATTATCATTATCTTTGTTGTTGCCATTCTGTATGCTATCTTCTCGCAATTGGAGATAGACTATTTGCAGGATTCTCCACGATGCGAAAAGTATTGCCCACCTGATGAATTTGGAGGACCTATGTGCATTGAATCCGAGGAATACGAGCCATACTATGCACCGCAACCTATGCATGCAAAATTCATTGAGCGCAGGCCTGGTGTGCAGGAACTAACATGCCCTCAAGGGGAGAAGACACCCGGAGATGAGGAACGGATATCATGCATGAAAGAGCACGGCCAGATGAAATATAAGTATGATCAATACGGCTGCATTGAGAAATACAAATGCGACTATTGCTCAAAACCGTACATGCAAGACAAAAAGTGGTATAACTTCACCATCTTCTGGCTTTCTGCAGTCTTTGCCATTATTGCTATTGTCATTGGAATCATGTTGCCGATAAAGAATCCGGTCAACGAATGGATAGGGTTTGGACTTATGCTTGGCGGGCTGATTACTCTTTTTGTTGGCACGGGAAGAACACTTGGAGAACTAGCAAAGGCATGGAGACCTATTATCATTCTAGCGGAATTGGTTCTTGTCATCTACCTGTCGTACAAGAAGATTAAGGTGAAATGACCACATTTGTGCTACAGTCTAAATACATTTCTGCTAAGATTATCCAAAAAAAGAAAACTTTTTAATGAACAAGATGTTCCATTTTTTCCGATGAAAAAAGAAGGGAGGATTGAGATCATTATCGGCACAATGTTTAGTGGCAAGAGCACAGAGCTCATCCGCCGCTTGAATCGGTATGAGATATCTGGCCTCTCAACAGTACTATACAAACCAGCGATAGATACAAGATACTGTGAAAAAGCAGTAGCTTCTCATGACAAGCTTATGCGGCAGGCCATTCCTGTCAATACCATTGAAGATATCAGAAAAACATTGCTGCCTGAAACACAGGTGATTGGTTTTGATGAAGCGCAATTTTTGCCAAGCTATTTTGTTTCCTTCTGCCATGAACAAGCACAGCAAGGAAAGATCATCATTGCCGGGTTCCTGCTAAAGAATTTCCGTGATGAGGCATTTCCCTTCATTAATGGCACGCGCACAGTCATGGATTTGGTAGCTATTGCTGATACTATAACGTCCATGACGGCTATCTGTACGTATAAAGACAGGAGCGGCCCATGCGGCAGAGATGCCTCGCGAGTGCAGAGATTGCAGGACGGGAAGTCAGTACCTTATGAGTCACCCATTGTTCTTGTCGGCGGAAAAGAATCATATGAACCTCGGTGCAGGACTCATTTTGTCCACTATGCAGGAAATAAACATCTTGGAGAATAATCAGGGTATGCGAAAGATTACTCCCACTCAATCGTAGCAGGCGGCTTTGACGTGATATCATAGACTACTCTGTTCACGCCAGAAATTTCGTTTGTGATGCGATTGCTGATTTTCTCCAGTGTCTCATACGGTATCTTCATCCAATCTGCAGTCATTCCATCAATGCTGTCAACTGCGCGGACAGCTACTACATGCTCATAACTGTGCTGGTCACCTTTGACACCAACTGTCTTTATCGGCAGCAGCACTGCAAATGCTTGCCAATAAGGAACAGATGCTTTATCCAATTCAAAGACAACTAGTTCGTCGATGTTCTGCAGGAGCTTTACTTTTTCCTCTGTTACCTCTCCAATAATGCGAACAGCCAAGCCTGGACCGGGAAATGGCTGGCGTGCGAGAATATGCTTAGGCAACCCAAGCAGCTCACCAAGTGTCCGTACTTCGTCTTTGAACAGTTCCTTGTTTGGTTCGACAAGATGTCTACTCTCACGCCATGCCTTGATTCTGGGTGTATCAACATTATGATGGGATTTTATTTTGTCTGCTCCTCCTTTTCCAGATTCGATAAGGTCTGTATACAATGTCCCTTGACACAAATAAGAGTTTGATGGATCTAATCCTAAATAGACCATCCTCTGTTCCATAACATCCACAAAAAGATCACCAATGAGCTTTCTTTTCTCTTCGGGATTATAAATGCCCTTTAGTTTCTCCAGAAAATGAGAGGAAGCGTCAATAAAATTAACTGATATGCCAACACCTTGCAGAGCATCCATCACTCCTTTGGACTCATTCTTCCGCAACAACCCATTGTCAATATGAAGCGCAAATATCTTTTTTTGAGGAATAGCTTTTGCACACAACGCAAGCGCAACTGTTGAATCCACTCCCCCAGAGACAAGAGCTAATACGTTAGATGCGCCAACTGTTTTTTGTATCTCTGCACACATCTGTTGGAAATAATCTTGCAACGACCAATTGCTTTGACATTTGCATAGCCCAAGAAAAAATGAGAGCATCTGCTGTCCTTTCTCTGTGTGAGTTACCTCTGGATGAAATTGGAGACCATAGATTGGACGTATTGGATGCTGTATACCGGCTACAACACCATCTGTGCTCTTTGCAATGGAAAAAAATTCACCGAGAGCAGTTGCGCAATCCCCGTGACTCATCCAGACAGTGAGTTCTTTTTCAGGGAAGAGTGGATGATCGCTGATGATGCGTTGTTTGCCATATTCTTTTTTTCCTGGTTTGACCATTCCGCCAAAATATTGTACCAGCAGCTGTAATCCATAACAAATCCCAAGGATGGGAACGTCATGTGCAAGAATTTTGTTGTCCAGTGTTGGTGCATTGATATCATAAACGCTTGCCGGGCCTCCTGAAAGAATAACTCCTTTCACTGTCTCATCAAGAGAGATGCGTGACCATGGTTGGATTTCAGAATATACCCCAAGCTCCCTTATCCTACGGGCAACCAGCTGCGTATATTGACTGCCGTAATCAATAATGACAATACGCTCAGGAGATGTCATGAACACCCCCCTCATGCTTTGCCCCTTCGGAACGTCGTTCAATTCGTATTGCTCCAGAAGAGACCAAACAGTGCAAATCAATAATGGCCTTGGCTCCCAGTTTCTGCATGCCTTGTTTTACTCCTGCTGCCAGTATCGGAACCCAGGAATGAATGCTTCCTCGTGACACCACTTTGCCAGGCACGCCTTCTGGAACGCGAAAACGCTCTTTCTCAATTGAGTATCTCTTTGACCCGCCAAGAGCTAGTGCCTCTGGAGAAGCCATACCACGATATTTCTTGAATTTTACGCCGCCTTCGTACATGACCTCTCCCGGTGCTTCATCAGTGCATGCAAACAGTGAACCCATCATCACGCAGCTTGCACCCAATCCAAGTGCTTTTGTTATATGACTTATCTGACTTATACCGCCATCTGCAATAACCGGAACTCCATATTTTTTTGCAACAGCCGCGCACTCATACACTGCGGAAGCCTGGCCCCTGCCAGCACCGCAGACTTCTTGCGTTGTACAAATTGAGCCAATGCCCATGCCAATGCGAATAGCATCTGCACCTGCCGTGATTAACGCCCTTGTCGCTTCTCCGGTTACCACATTACCAGCAATGACTTGAATGTCTGGATGATTCTGTTTCATGTCTTTGATGAGCTGCACTTCGTATGAAGAATAACCTTGCGATGTATCAAAGATGATGACATCAACACCTGCTGCCACCAGTTTAGCAATTCTATCATATGCACTTGGTTGCGTCTCCACAGCAGCACCCACCAGCAGCTGCCGTTTGGCATCCAGGGATGCACAAGGGTAAGCTTCACTTTTTTCTACATCTGTACGTGTCACGAGATACTCCAAGCACCCTTTGTCATCAACAACAGGCAGAGCTATGCCCCTTTTATCTAGGAGAATAAGATTTGCCTTCTGGAGTAAGAGTTCTCCATTCTCTGTAATATCCCCATGCCTTGCAACAGGAATGTCTTCTATTGGCCGCATTCTTTCCTGTACCTTCTTCCCTTTGTGCAGACCGTATTGGAGGGAATAATCGAACTTTGTCAGCAGACTAATCAACAAACCATGCGGAGATCCGTCTTCAGTGATGGGAATGGTTGTATACCCATATTTCCGGTTCAGTTCTACTGCATCCTCTATCGTATGATGCGGTGACAACGTATATGGTTCTGCAATGAAACCATTTTTGTATCTTTTTACCTTCGCGATTTCTTCTGCTTGACGCTCTGGTGACATGTTGTAGTGAATAATCCCTAGTCCCCCTTCAAGGGCTAGCGCTATGGCAAGACCGCTCTCAGTAACAGTATCCATCGGAGAACTTATAAAAGGAAGAGAGAGCGAAAGAGAAGTAGTCACTTTGGTTACCAGAGAAACATCTGCTACTCCGAAATCAACATAGTTTGGCAAGAAGATTATATCATCATACGCCAGACTGTAGCCATTGAATAAGGAAAAGAATACAGCTGCATCCATTGCACCACCTTTTTCATTTTCTATGCATGAACTGCTTTAAATCATTTATTGCAGTGAAAGCTATAAGTCAAAAGAATCTCGGAAAAGAATCTCGGTGCACAAGATAAAAAGAAGTTATGGGTGAAACACGAAGCCTGCCACAAAGCATTAGGGATTGAATTCTGCCGAAAGAGTTAAAAAACCTCTGCATAGTACTTCCTGCTATGCTCCACAAAGGGTTTGAATGCTCATTTTACTTCATCAGACATGCTGAATCTGAGCGCAATCTTGAGTCGCATCTTGTAGGTGGCAGATGCCCAACGGTTCCTCTCTCGCAGAGAGGGATGCTGCAGGCTGCAGCGCTGGGAGAAAGATTACGGGATGAGAAGATACCTATTGACTTCGCATATACATCACCCACCATGCGGGCGTATGACACAGCTGCCATAGCGCTTACCACAATACATTATCCACTCGATGCCATTGTACAAGTAGAAGCACTCAATGAGATCAATCAGGGTGATTGGGAAGCAGAACGCAGAGATAATGTTTACCACCGTAATAATCTGCTGTATATCATGAGAAAAGGCCCTACTTTTGCACCACCCAACGGGGAATCGCAAGAGAGAGTAGAGCAGCGCATAACCAATTGGGTACACGACACTTTTATTTACAACAGAGAGTTTGTCAGAAGCCACAACAAGGCAAGTATAGCAATATTCTCCCACGCCATCACATTGAAGGCATTGTTCCACTCTATCATGGGATTTGACAGGAGATTTATTTATCTGATGCATTGCGATAATGCGTCTATTTCTGAATTTACGTACAATGAAAGAGGCTGGCAACCAAAGCGTATAAATGATGTAGCGCATGTGAACAAAGTTGGTTATTTGTCACAGAAATTTTAATGGGCGTCATTGACAAGGGCTCTGTAGAAAATCTCCATAAGCCTAAATTGTAGGCTATGAGCCTATAAAAGAGCTCAGCATTGAGCATTGGCATCTTTCTTGATGTAAGAGAGTTCCCGAAAAGTCTTTTAAGTGCTGAAAGTGAAATAATGGGTGCGACCCCTTATAATCCCCTTTCGCCTTCGCTCCTCGGCAAGCCCTCCTACATCGGAATTGCCGCATTATTAGGAAAAGGCATAAAAATCAAAAATTCATTCATCAAAAAAGATAGTTTGTTTATGTTTTTGATAGCTCTAGTTCCTATTGCATTAATGATCTTTGACCAGACGTTATCTAGAATCGATGAAGTTATCCTAGTCTCTATTTTCATAATTTATATGTTGTATTTGGTTAAATAAAGAAAAGAATTAAAGGAACAATTTATAGAAAATAATAACAAACATATTACACTAGATATCCTCTTATTTATACTCTGTCTAGGCGTTCTGCTTTTAAGTGCATATTTTGTTGTAAAATATGCCACGCAATTAGCTATTGAACTATTATTGCCGACCATAGTAATAGGATTATTTTTAGTTGCAATAGGAACTTCTTTGCCAGAGTTAGTATTTGAAACAAGAGCAGTTCTAGCAAAGAAAGGAGATTTAGCAGTTGGTGATACAATGGGAAGCGTTGTTTGTAATTCTACTCTTGTTTTAGGAGTAACAGCAATATTTTTTCCCATAACAAACAGTTTTTTGATATTTCTCACCAGTGCAATTTTTATGGCAATTGTTACATTCTTGTTTATGATATTTATAAGAAGTAAAAAAGGATTGGCAGTAATAGCGTCTATTACACTAATAATGATGTATATTCTATTTATTTTGTTTGAATTTCACTTTAAAAAAAAGATATTCTAGAAAGCCCGCCGTCTAATTCTCAAATCGAAGATTTGACTATCTTTTAGCCCGCCAGCTTATTGAAACTAACGTATGCGATTAAGAGAAGTCCGAAGCCCTCAAAAAAATTTCCCTCGTGAAACAGAGCTGGAATTTTTTTCAGAGATGACGAGGATTTGGGAAAATTCCTGCAAGGGATTTTCTCTTAATCGCTGTTAAATCCCCCGAATGGAACGAAGTGGAGTGAGAGTGCAACGTGGTCGACTGAGCAAAGCGAAGGAGAAGTCATGAGAGCACTTCTACAAATGTTTTTTAAAGTATAGCATATATCCAAATAGAATGGTAGAAACAAGAGTAATCGGGGTATACCATAACATTCAACACCCAGACTATAAGAAAGTAATGGACTATTTCAGGGCAAAGATACAGCCTGAAGAAAGAGTAACTGTAGAGAGTCCTTGGGACTTAGATAAAATTTTGTTTGAAGGAAAGAATCATCATGCTCCACAATATAGATTTCTTCATAATCTCTGCATTCTTTTAAATGAAGTAGGAGCCCAAGCCATACCTGTTGAAGACATGAGAATATACAGAATACGTGCAAGATTACGAACTTGGTATATGTTTGATGGAACGGAAGATTTGGAAAAAGATTGGAAATATCAAAAAACGTCAGTCATTGCCAGTATACGACTACTAGAACTTGCACAAGAAGAGGGGAGTAGTACTCTGATATGCGGTATACTCCATGCGTATGATTTACAAAAAATAGGACATCCAAATGTAGTGATGTTGTCTGAGATACCTCTTGAGGTAAGAGAAAAAGAAGATACTTGGATTGAAAAATATGGTAAATCCTTGCTATAATTTTGTTGGTTTATGTAGAAGTGCTCTGGTGATTGGATTTAACAAGGTATCGGATACCTAACACCCATCGAAAAGTGGAATAAGCTAAAGTGTGCAAATGATGCGGTTTATGTCACAGAGAATGCGGGAAAGCTATTTAAAGATAATAACCCTAAAAAAATAATGCCTGAGAAACCACCGGAACCTTTCCAGATATTCAAAACGTCAATAAAGTTTAAGGAAGTTTTTGACTTACAGGGATTATACACTCTTATGCATGCATTGCTGACTGAACGTGGCTGGGTTGATCCAGACGCCAACAGCCCAGATATGCATGAAGTCTCCTATCTTGAGAAAGTCTCCTCTACGGGAGCAAAAACGCATATGATAGTTTGGCAATTCCATAAAATGCCTGAAAAAAGCAAGTTTTTCAAATGGTTGCTGAAAATAAATATCAATACCTCAGACATAATGACTGTAGAAGTAATGTCCCAAGGAAGGAAAGTGAAAGCTAACAAAGGTGGCGTTGATATAACCATCGATGCCAAAATGCAGATAGATTATATGGCGGTATGGGCAAATCACCCTTTCCTGGCATTATTCAAACAGTGGTTTGAGAAGAAAATATACAAAGCGGAGATAAATCGCATGAAAGGGGATCTGTTCAATGAGATGACTGAGTTTCAGGCACGCATTAAGCAGTATCTTGAGCTAAAGCAGTTCCTGCCAGCAATCGATATACGAGGATTTGTGCCTCCGGGTGTCTACCGTGGATGAAGGAAAAAAAAAAGATCATGGGGATTTCTACAAGGCAATGGCAATGATGTCTAGTTTGTCTTTGCGTATCGCAATGACAGGGATATTAATTGCAGGCAGTATTTACTATTTGGTTACAGCTTGCACGCCACAAAAGAAAAGTGAGGTGGAGAGAACGGTGGAGCAATCGCAAGATAGTACCTATTCTTCTTTTTCCCACAGCCAGTATATCACCTTAGAAAAGCTTATATAGGCAACCTCATTACCTATATTTCAACATATATCTTGCATAAATACAAATTAAGCAAATACAGATAGAAAAAAGATAGAAAATTTAATAAAACAAATACGGATTAATGGGGGGGATGAGGATGAAGAAAGAGATCTTCAATGTGTTCTTTCGGGAAAAACCAGTTATGATGTTGTTGGGCCTGCTCAATGCAAAAGGTCCTGTGTATGCTTCGTCATTGGCAAAAGCTGTTGACTGCACGTATTCTCATGTCGTCAAGATTCTCCAACAGATGGAGAAGCACGGCATTGTGAATTTCCAGAAGCAGGGCAGGCTTAAATTGCTTACATTGACAAAGAAAGGAAACGATATGGCAACGCACATGGATAGCGTGCGGAATGCACTTTAGACGATTGCAACTACTTTATACGCAGCGTGCGTCTCATTGACAGACAATACAGCTGCTAGCCCTTTATACTTTGTTTGGTTGATGAATCTCCAGCTGGTTACTGACCCCGGATTAAGATAAAGGGTTTCTGAATAAGTATTCTGTGGAACAAAGATATCGTTGCGTGTTTCTGCTTGCCCTCCGGACTCATGTATGTGAGAACCAACTGCTATGTCAATTTTTTCTTCCTCCATGATTCTTTTCAGTATGCCATCACCAGCATGTTTTCCTCCAAACGCGATATCTATCCCATTACGTCTTGTGCTTTTTGGTAGCTGATGACTGAGGAGAATCTTTTTCTTCCTGACGTCAGCGAGATTACGGAGCATCTGCCATTCTTCATCTCCAAATAAGAATCCCCCATCTGCCACGAATCCGGGAACATTATATCCCGGCAAAGAAATGATAACAACCTGTTCCAGATCAGCACGACGGATTTTTGTCATGTCTATTATATTCTTTCTCTTGAGCTTTCCAAGAACATTGTTATAAACATCCTTTGTTTCGTGATTGCCGGGGATAATAAAAACAGGCAACCCCGGCTCGCTTACAACAGTAAGGACATCTGTTAGCTCTTTTTCATCGGGGACATCATTCCTGAAATGATCAACGATGTCTCCGGAGAGAAGAAAGCCATCTACGCCTTTGTCAACAAAATACTGCACAAAGTAAGCAGTATTATTGATGTTGCCGTGAATATCCGAGAGTATTCCAAACAGTGAAAAAGACTTATTTGTCTTCGTTAGTTGAGTGAGAATTGTGTCTTGCTGCTGATAATCAAGGCCATTAATGGTAATTACCTGTTGTTTACAACCCAGCAGAATGAGAATCGCCATCGCTATGGTTGCCGATATGGTTACCGCTTTCTCCATTGGTTAACGCTCAAATAGTTGCTCCCGAGTAAATAAACTCCATATGTGTTTCTGCAAAAAAAAAACATTTTTTCTTTATGGGATTTTCACGTTGCCGTTGCACGACTATTTATTTGATACTATCCCACGAGACGCCCCGCTGAGGATATTTACAGGGGAGATATACCAACTGTAGCTGCCGCGAAGGATAGGACACAAACCTTCATTTGATGTAAGCCATATCCACGCCTTCTGCCTAATCTCTTCCGGCAATATCGCATAATGACGAGACCAGAGCTTCTCGACCAAAGCAGGGTTTATTTCGTTCACATCCTTAATAGAAACCCATTCCCTCAATGAGCCAATTGAATACACTTCTTCACCCGCGTGTTTCAGTTTTCCTCCTTGCACGACATAACTCCATTTATTATGATCATACACCAGATTCTCCGGGTCGAGATAACAATGTAATAGATTTCCTTCCCGCATCATCGCCATGCTCAGCCATTCACTGTAACCATTCCTCATATCATCAGCAATTGCTTGCTGTTCTGGAGATAATCTCCCTTCCAGTCTTCTGCAAATAAGGTCAAACGCTTCTGCTGGACGGGGATGGCGCTCGTAGCCGCGCGCTCGCAATGCGCGCAGACTGACGTCAAACATATGAAATCTTTTCTCTTTTCCATTATACACTGCTTTCTCTTCGAAAACAATGTCAGCGAGTACCGGCTTCACTGTAATCTCTTTTTTCTCATCAGGTTTACTGAGGCCGAGGTAGGAGTCAACGCTCATCGTTGTCGTACCCCGCGGGAGGCAATTTTGAGATAGTAGATACAGACACTATACCAGCCAATGTAGTCACCGCGATCAACAGGCCACAAAACGTTTTCGGATGGAATCCAAAGCCGCGCGTGCTGCCTTATGTCTTCGGGTAATACAGCATAATGACGAGACCAGAGCTTCTCTACTAAAGCATGGTTTATTTCGTTCACGTCTTTAATGGGAACCCATCCACTCGCTGAACCAAAAGAATACACTTCCTCACCCGCGTGTTTCAGTTTTCCTCCTTGCACGACATAACTCCATTTATTATGATCATATACCAGATTCTCCGGGTCGAGATAACAATGTAACAGATTTCCTTTTTTTACCATTGCCATGCTCAGCCACTCACCGTAACCATTGAGCATATTATCAGCGATTGCTTGCTGGTCTGGTTGCAATCTCCCTTCTAATCTTCTGCAAATAAGGTCAAACGCTTCTGCCGGTCTGGGATGGCGCTCGTAGCCGCGCGCTTGCAATGCGCGCAGACTGACGTCATAGGTGTACAGTCCTTTCATTTTTCCATTATACACTGCTTTCTCTTCGAAGACAATGTCTGATAGAGCTGGCTTTACGGTGATTTCCTTTTTCTCATCGGGTTTGCCGATGTCAAGATAGGAATCAAGGTTCATCGTTGTCGTACTCCACGAGATGCACTGGTGATGTAGCTGGTGTCAACATCATACTTGGTGATGTAGTTATTGCTACTGACAGGACGCAAAGCATTTTCTGGTGGAAGCAAAATCCACGCATTCTGCCTTATCTCTTCAGGTAATAGTGCATAGTGATGAGACCAAAGCTTCTCCACTAAGGCTGGATTCACATCGTTCATATATTTAATGTGAATCAACCTATGCAATGAGCCAATAGAGTACACTTCCTCTCCCGCGTTTTTCAGTTTTCCTCCTGGCACAACATATTTGTGTCCATTCCACACAAGATTCTCCGGGTCAAGATAGCAATGCAACAGATTTCCTTCCCGCAACATCGTCATACTCAGCCATTCCCCTCGATTACTGAACATATCGTCAGCAACCGCTTGTTGTTCTGGTTGCAGTCTTCCTTCCAGTCTTCTGCATGTAAGGTCAAATGCTTCTGCTGGACGGGGGTGGCGTTCGTAGCCGCGTTTTTGTAATGCACGCAGACTGGCATCGAATGTGTACCATTTTTTCTCTGTTCCTCCATACACTGCTCTTGGTTCGAAGACAATGTCTGAGAGTGCTGACTTTACGGTAATCTCCTTTTTCTCATCGGGTTTGCTTAGACTAAGATAAGATTCAATACTCATGACGTCGGGAAATCAGAATTCGGTTAAAAAACTTTCGTTCACGCTCTTTTTCTCAAAAGATAGACTAACCCAATAATTACCACCACGAGAAGCCCATATTGTGTCGCAGTTAGCCCCCAGTACCGTGCATCTGTTGCTTCTTCTCGAAGGAAATCATTGAGAAAGCGAGCTGTGCCATAGAGCACACCATATCCCGCGCTCATCATTCCTGCATACGCGAGACGTGGACGCATCTTCATCAGCACAACGAAAATCAGCAAGAGATACAGTATTTCATAGACAACAACAGGATGACGCAGTTGCCCAGCCATTTCTCCATTCAGCACATAGAATGCCCATGGCACTGTGGTCTGCACACCGAGATGAAGTCCCGTCAAATAGCATCCAACTCTGCCAATCGCATGACCAATGACAAGTCCGGGCACAACGGCATCTGCATACGCCCAGAAGGAAAGCTGACGTGACTGAGTAAACAAATAACCACTGAATAATGCCCCTAAAAAACCCCCGAAGAATGCCATGCCACCGTTCCAGAAAGCAAGTATTTCATACACTGTACGCTCAGTGTCATGCGGCCAATAAAACAAGACAAACCATATCCGTGCTCCAAGCAGCCCACCTACAAAGATGTACACAAACAAGTCATACATCACATTAGCATTAAGCCCTTTGCGCGCAGTTTCTTTTCGCGCGACAAACAGCCCTGCTAAGAACCCGAGCGCCACCATAACACCCCATAACTGGATGGGAATCACACTAAACAAATGAAGCGTTGGCTCAAAGATATAGTAAGGTATCACGCTTCCTTCCTCCGAGCTGAATAAGCAATTATCAGAAAACAGAGTAATAACACGACACCAACAGAGGGCAAAAATCTGCTGCCTGCCAGCAACATATCGTGAATGATATAGTAATATCCTGTCAAACCATATTGTAAAGAATTAAAGATAGTCGTATCCTTGAAAACCAGCAGAATAATCCCAAGAACAAGATAAAGCATTCCACTTATGAGCTTGGACGAATGCACAGAGTACAAACCGATAGTAAGTTCACGTCCTTTCAACCATGAACCACTAAAACGCGGGTACAAAACAGCAGCTAGAAGAAAGGGAAAACCTATGCCAAGCGAGTACACAAAAAGGAGCAACCCTGCACGCAATAGATTATGTAATACAGCGCCCATCGCGAGAACACCAGCAAGAACTGGTCCAGTGCACGCTGTCCAGCCAAATGCAAACAGGAATCCTGTCATGTATGAACTGGATGTCCTATAGGGAAATGAAAAACTGCCAAACGATACATTAGCAAGAAGTGCTATGCCGAGGAAAACAAAAAATAACCCGGCAAATTTCACAATAGATTCTCGGAAAGGAAAAAATTCTAAACTTGCCATACCGAGGTACCCTACAACAACGCCCATGATTGTCAGAGCAGTACTCATGCCAAGCATAAAAAATAAGAAGCGTCTCCGTGCTCCTTGTTGCAACGAAGATGCTATGAACAGTAGTAATATTGGCAGCACACACGGTGACAGAAAGGTTACCATGCCCGCAAGGAATGCAACACCAACGGAAATTGTCGTTGCTGCTTGTTCTGCGAATGCCTTGTTCTGATCATTTAGCTTCGCAAGACTGGGTGGAAGTTTCAGCTCAGCAAAAACAACAGGAAGCAACACTAAAAAAAGAATAAAAAAAAGCTTCTTATTCATTGTCTCCTTTGGCTACCTCTCCTTTCACAATGGTATTCTTCACCAGATCCATATATGTAACTCCTGTCATTGCTCCAAGATTCCTGAATACCATAAACCCATCAGATTCTACAGTGCCTACTCGTTGCCAGACATTCACAAGCGCCTTGTAGTCTTTTGCCTCAGATGATAAGAGAATTGTTGGCAATGCTGTCACATTATATTTCTGGACCATTGTTTTACCCTCAAGCGATGCGTAGTCATACTGCTTTTCACTGGATATGAAAACTCCAAAGTTATTCAGTATCTGCTTATGCACACTGACATTATAGCACTCCTTGCAGCTGTTATCAGACAAATAAGTTATAGTAACTAAACCTTTGACATTACCTGTTGCCAGATCCTTGTACGGTGGATTCACTTCCTTCAGCACATAACTTCCGTCAGAAGCAATATCTCCATACATTTTCCATGACCCCGCAAATTGCTCGTAGACGCTAAAGTCAGAAGAGAGTACCAATGCTGGCAAATGAGGTATCTTATACTTCTCAACTGCATTATCTCCTTCTTTGCTGCCTTTGGACACTGTTACGTCTTTCACAACTGCTACACCCATAGCCTTCAACTGACTGAGCAGCGGTGCAAGATCTGTACATTCCTTGCATGAATCATCTTTGATAATGGTAGCTGCTACGTGACCAAGTACTTTACCATTTTTATCGGTATAAGGCGGTATTGGTTCAGCAAAGAGAATTATCCCTTCTTTTTCTGTGCCGCCTAAATCAGCTAGCTTGTTCTTGAGAAGAGTTGCACGTGCAATATCACCTGTTACAACTAATGATGGGAACTTTGCTAAGCTATATTTGGTGATTGTCTCTTTTGCTTCCGGAGCATCGAATTCAAGTGTCTTTTTTGTCTTGAGTTGGATTCCTTTTGTTGCTTCAATTTCAGTTACTACTTGTTTGATATCAAAGCAATCAGTGCATTTACTATTGGTGATAAGAATCGCATCTAGAACAACAGGCTTTGCTGCATCTTCTGAAACCTTGAGTTTTTCTGTCAAAAGCTGCTGTATGCTGTACAGTGTATAAAAATTTATAACAACGACTAAGACAAGCGCAACAGTCAATACTCCAAGTAGACTTCTATAATTCAATTTGACTTTCTTTTCCATGCAAACCACCTCACTACAAAAATAAAAATAAAAAAAACTAACACCCACCTACCATACTTGGCAGATTATCGATGCCGCTTTGCGTTTTTGCTGGCTGGCTACTACCTGCCTGCGGCGTTACACTTTTCGAAGCAGTGGCGATTGAACCACCAACAATCTTATCTTTTAACCCAGTTAGCTGGAACGCCTGCACAAGTGCGACCAAGACAAGCACCGCCAGCAACAAGACAAACCATGTTTGTTTTTCCATTAGTTACACCCCACTTAAAATTATTTGTAATTTCAACGACATAGTATATTTACTGTCATCTATCACTATCAAATTTATCACTATCAGCGTTTCACTATCTCAATAATATCAACACCCACCTACCATGCTTGGTAATGCCTCAAGGGAAGTTTTATCTACATTCCCGCCTTCGGAGAGGATCTTCTTAACGGTGGGTCCGGGATACCATAACGCTTTCCATCGCGTTGCTTCTCCCATAAGTTGCTCATCAGTATATTTATCCTCATAATTTTTCAGGAAGTACTTAAATATTCCACGCCATGCTGCTGAATGTGCACATCCACACTGTCCAATGCGTGTCGGGTTATTTGGGCTTCCACAGCAGAAGTCACATGTGAAGAGAGTAATTAATTTCTTGTACCTCTCCTGTGCTGCTGGACTCAAGTCTGTTTCTTTTAACGTTACTCCTGCTTTATAAAATCTTTTTCCACCTAGGCCGCCGTCATACTGTGCCCATATATTTAGGGCAGCTACTGGATCATCAAAACTTACACCAACTTCTTGGCCGTACCACGGCGTTCCTGTTGGGACATATTTGTTAAGTGCATCTTGTGCGGGATCGCCTGTCGATGCGGGATTTGCTACATCACTAATGGTAGGAAATTCCCGGACACCACTCTTTCCATCTGCTGTCAATGCAGGGCCAAGAATAACATTCTTCCCGCTCTTACCACCTAAGACAGAGAGGAACGAGCCAGTACTATGAATACTTGACCCGGGAACCATTGAACTTACTTGATATATCTGGTACTGTGTCAGTGCAACAATCACGATAGATAGCACGAGTAGGACTGTGCCATACTTGCTAAGAAAATCATCATGTTCTGGTGGGTTAGGTACTCCGACTGAATGAGCCCCCTTTTCCGTTTCACTTATTTCCATAATTTCACCCCGAAAAGTGGATGTTTGAAATAGCCATCATTATTTAAACATTTCTAGGAGAACATGTAAAAAGCACTTTGCTTGTTTTACAAACTCTCCTATTCAATCCTTTTCAAACTCACCTATTTTCAAACATCCTTTAACTACCTTTACATCTCCCGCAATGTGTTACACATTTTGTAATTGTTTATCTATTTAAGTTTTGTGTTTCATTGCGATTATCGATTTCATTAGAGATGTCACCCCAAAATGATTATGTTATCCCGAAATGATAGTAACATTTATATGTTTGGGTAGTTTTTATACGCGAGAGAGGTACAATAATAGATGGTCAAAATACTTGCAACAGGAGACTGGCATGGTGACATGGGACGTCCTGCCACACTGGCAGAGCTGGCAGTAAAAGAGAATGTTGACATAGTGCTGTTGGGCGGAGACTTGGTAAATGCAGAAAAAGACACAACCAATTTAATTGGCCCATTCCTCAGCAAGAAACTCAAAGTAGGTTTTGTGTGGGGTAACCACGATGGTCCTGAGCTTGCTGACTTCTGGCAGAATGCCTATAAGATTAGCAACCTCCACGGTTATGGTATTATGGTTGGTGATGTCGGATTTTTTGGCTGTGGTGGAGCTAATGTTGGTTTGGACCAATTCACAGAAGATGAGATGTTTCAATATCTTTTAGTAGGCTATGAAAAAGTTAAGAGCGCAAAAGTCAAAGTGATGGTCACCCATGTTCATCCTGCAGGAACAATAGGGGAAAAATTCTCACGCTACGTGAAGGGGTCGAAAGGTGTCAGGAAAGCAATCGATGTTCTTCAACCGAATGTACATGTAACCTGTCATGTCCATGAAGCTGAAGGGATTGAGGACAAAGTCGGCAAGACGCGCATTGTCCATGTCGGGAGAAATGGGAAAATATTAACTGTGTAGAAATAATAATTATCTTTAGAATTGAGGCTTTGAGGCTATTTTTCGTTACTGTTTATTGTTGAAGCCACTCAACACATGTTCGGATAAATGAGGATTCATTAATATATCTACTATCTTCATGTGCCAGATCAAAGGTGACAAACACTGTCTTGAAGTGTTTTCTGTTGCTCACTGCAACGCATTCTAAAGTATTCTTCATCCCTTCCGTTGCGTTTCTATTAGAAAGCATAACCATTCGATGGCTGCCGTCGTTTGGCTTAATGATATCAGCCATATTCCATAGCTTGAAATGGTAGTCATCTGATGAATAGTTAGAGAATATAGCTGGCAGATATGCCCACCTGAAAACGTCACATTGTTCATTAACACCTATATCCGGATCTCCTTCTGTTTTGATATAGTGCGCATTCAGATACCACCCTAAAAATTGTTGGTGGTCATTAAAGCCGTGCCTTAGTGAACGTGCTAATCCATCTCCAGTAAGCAGTAGGCTTCGTCTTCCATCGGAATTGTCGAGGTACTCTTTCAGTCGTGCCTCTTCTTCATTAGATAATGATCCACTGTTTCCCGTAAACCAGAAGACCGTGCGATATTTCACCATCTGCTCTAAAGATGGCGTTCCCATGCTTTGCGTCTCCCAGTACGTAGCAGGTATGCCTGCTTCATGACACCATACTTTGTATTTCTCTTCATACCTCTTTCCATTGTCATCATCTACAAGAAAGATGGGCTCAGATGCATATGCTGATGAGATAAGTGCTGATGGTATAAGAAGCGCAGATAAGACGATGGCTTTCATGACGTTGTTGGAAAAGAATGCAATTATAAATTCTTTGCGGAGAAATTCTTTTAGGTAATCATATATATCACCATGAGTACATATGACAGCATGAGAAACCTTTTTTGTTTTATTCTGTTGCTTGTTGTCATTGCTATTGCTGGCTGCAGAACAGGACACCCAGCTGTTCCTGAGACATGGGATCCCGAACCGCCACCAGTACAGCTACCGGTGCAACAAGTACAATCCGCTGAAGCCACTGAAACACCGACTGCACAGACCACTGAAGAGCTGAAACAACAAGCTTTACCACCAGTTCCACCTAGCCCGAAATCCGCTCTTGATGCGAAGCTCGCTCCCACAGAAAGTCAAACTGGTCGTACTACACCAAGCACTGTCGGTGTAACTATAAGTGGTTTCAAATTTGTTCCTCAGGTAGTCCACATCAAAGTCGGCAGTGCAGTCAAATGGATAAATGATGATGCTGTGCCGCATACTGTAACAAGCAGCGACTTTGATTCTGGTCTGATGAAGAAAGGGCAAAGCTGGTCATACACTTTCAGTAAGAGTGGGTCATACGACTATATCTGTACCCCTCATCCTTGGATGAAAGGCAAAATCATTGTTGAGTAGTGCAACCGTATATGCTGCATCTGTCCATATATTCCCAACAATCTTTATGATAGGGTGAGTGACAACTAGCACACGTCACATACATTTTTCCAAAACCATAGCCACAGACAAGGCAATGTGAATCAGCAAGATGCTCTAATGGGGATTCTCGAGAAAGTGGTTTACGAAATGAACGGATACTATCTTTTGCCCATGTGTATGCCTCTTTGATTTTGTTGGCAAAATAGCTAAAAGGATCATGATCAACGTCTATCACTACAGGGATATTCCCCTCAGACAAATAGATTAGTTTCATTTTGTGTCTAACTTCGCCCGTATAAGCAAAGGATTCATATCCGTAAGACCATAGAGATGAATGCTTTCCTCGATTAATGCAGCATACTTTTGGAGTAACACCAACCTGTCGTAGATCGATGGCAAATCATCTCCGGGTTTAATGATACCCTTATAGCCTAAGCGTAGTAATGGTTTGCTTACTGAATTAGCAAATATGCGTGCTTCCTGAAAGAGAATAATCTGATGAATTTTCTCAACAGTAGCCATGAATTCATTTTCTTTTTGCAGGATGATGTCTTCAGATGATTTGTGCAGGTCACGGTATGCTATTGGCGTAGGATGGTTATAAAGAGCTCCTGTTTCGGGAATAAAACAAGCAACACTCATCAATGATCCCTGATACCAGAAATCAATGAACAGTTTTTCTTCTTTGCTTTTACATTGGGACTGCGTAAGATATTCTTTGTACTCTCCCCTCCGATCATAATAATCATACAATGCCCCATACCCTAGCCAGTCGTCTCCAGACAAATAGTCATCAGCTCTTTGTATGTTTTGCGTGCTATCTTTTTTCTTTTTTACAAGCGGGTCTAGTAGCTGTACAAGATTTTCTAATGTTTTCTTTGTCTTATCAAAGAGTTCATCCATCAATTTGTGAATTGGAGCAACTATTAAAATGTTGTGCGTCAATAGGCTCTGTAGAAAGTGTACCATTGCCACTCTTAAGGGAGAGCACCTTCAAGAGTGAGGAAAAGTGACAAAGGGGATGCAAAGTTGCGAAGCAACTTGCACAAGAAATCTGCGAGATTTCTTTGTGCTCCATCCGGGAAATGTAAAGAAGCCATAGGCTTCTTGCACAAGGAGAACAACGGTTCTCCTTTGTGTCACTTTACAGACTAACAGCGCATGCGAGCTGAGGTGCAATGGCGAGCGAGAGCGAGACTTTCTACAGAGTTACGTCAATAGAACATCAATAGAAAGTGACTACGCCAAAAGTATTAAATAGTTACTATAACGTGGTTACAAATATGGCAGTTTTTTTTACGCAACGAACAGTGGATGATGCTGTACAACAGGAAATGCCTGAAGCACAGCGCAGACTATTGCAGCAGTTTGAAGGGAACAAACAGCTGCAGAAAACATGGGAAGAGCACGCCGAGAAATGCGAAACTGCACAAGAAGGACTCGTTATTGTTAAGAGGCAAAATATCATTGGTGGACAAGAAACGAAAGAAACATCGGGAAGCATTTATAGCAAGAGCTCTGTCTCCTTTGGATGTGCTTGCAGGCAGCTCTTCTTTACAGCAGATGAAAAGGGAAATGTAACTGCAAAAGAGAGTTCTGTGGGAAAGGAAGAGAAACCAGTCGGGTATCTTGCTGAAGAGAAAACTACTTCTCTCTATTCACAGCGGCTTTGACTTTATCCGGGAAATTGGATATGATTCCATCAACACCATAAGAAAGCCAGTAGGCTATCTCTAAGGATTCATCAACTGTATATACATAGACAGAGCATCCTTCTCTATGAGCTATTGAAATATGCTCAGGCTGAAGGAAGTCCTTTGAGGGGTTATAGGCAATAACTTGGAGTTCTCGTAACAATTCTGGCAGATTATAAGGGATTCCCTCGAAAAGTACTGCTGTCTTTATCTCAGGTTCATATTCCTTAATTAGCTGCAATGCCTCTTGATTAAAAGAGGATATCATTATCTGGTCAAAGGCATTGCGTTTCCTGAGGTAATACATTATCAGTCCCTCAATTCCATATCCTTTGATCTCTACGTTAATTTTTGCTTTGTCTGCGACAAGCCAATAAACATCGTCCAGCGTGGGTATCTTCTCTCCTTTGCCTGCATCGAGTTGCTGCAGCTCTGCTTTTGTGTAAGAGGTGACTAAGCCATGGCCATTGGTGGTTCTATCCAATGTATTGTCGTGAATCACCATCAGGTGGCCGTCTTTGCTCGCATGGACATCAAGCTCTACCATATCGACACCCAAATCTAAGGCTTTCTGGAAAGAGCACAATGTATTCTCTGGCTCATGACCAGCTGCCCCACGATGACCTATTACCTGCATAGAAAAAGAAAACACTATTAATTATATAAAATTACTTTAGAGAATTACTTTCTGCATGTTCCTTTGCACTTGCCCCATTCTACGGGGTGAACATCAGCACGCTTGCAGGTGCATCCTATGGAGGTGCAACTTATTGTACCGTCATCATCTTTTTGCCAATAGTTGTTTTTTTGTGTTGTGTATGTCATTATCCATGCAGGAAATAAGGATTCTCAACATGCATTCCCGGCTCCTTTACAGTGAGGTATTTACTGTCTTCAACAGATTTTTTGAGGGAATAGGATAAACCAATTGGTTTGAATGCAGTATACAGTGGCTCTTGTTCTGGGGCAGTTGCATAGTGTATCGGTGCTGCTGTTAGGAAACCAGTGTATTGTCTGGCATCACTTTCACAGACATGTTCCTTCTCGCACTTCAGGAGCAATTCTTCATCTCGCGGAGTTACACGAGCTACTAGGTTGTCTCCTCTTGTATCTGACATCCTCCTTTCGAGATTTTGAGAAGGATCAATGATGTCTTTGGTTAGATGGATAACCATTTCCTTTTGATCGTTGTCACACATAGTGTCTCCTTTTTGCTTTATTGTTGTTATTATATTTCCTTTCTTTTAAAGGGTTTGGATAACGCATCAGACTGTTTTGTCTCATTATGGTCAACTTGCTTTGCTGCATATATCTTTGTTACTAACAAGATCATTACAGAAACTGCATTTTGATTGGATCATTTTAGGCGTACCCCGCGAGAAGCCTTGAAGTTGTAGTAGGCGCTGATAATATACTGGTTGGCGAAGCCGCGACTAACAGGCCACAAAACATTTTCGGGTGGAAGATAAAGCCATGCATTCTGCCTAACCTCTTCCGGTAATATCGCATAGTGACGAGACCAGAGCTTCTCGACCAAAGCAGGGTTTATTTCGTTCGTCTCTTTAATGGGAACCCACTCACACAATGAGCTAACTGAATACACTTCCTCACCCGCGTGTTTCAGTTTTCCTCCTTGCACGACATAGTCGTTCCCGTTCCACCTCAAATTTTCAGGATCAAGATAACAATGCAACAGATTTCCTTCCCGCAGCACCGCCATGCTCAGCCATTCTCCATTATTATCCACCCTATCGTCAGCAACCACTTGCTGTTCTGGTTGCAGTCTCCCTTCCAGTCCTCTGCAAATAAGGTCAAAGGCTTCTGCTGGACGCGGATGGCGCTCGTAGCCGCGTTCTCGTAGCGCTCGCAGGCTGGCGTCGAAGGTGTACAGTCTTTTCTCTTCCTCTTTATACACCGCTTTCGGCTGGAAGACAACGTCAGCGAGTGCTGGCTTTACAGTAATTTCCTTTTTTTCGTCGGGTTTGCTTATGCCGAGATAACTGTCGATGGTCATTTTAGTTCATGTCTCGCGATTTGCTTAATTAGGTCTACCTTCTTTTTATCTGGACTCTTGAGAGAGTAAAACGTGACGCTCTTGACTGTGCCGTCATTGTCTGTGTCTATCTCAGCGAATGTGCCCCAGTCCAGAATTTTATCTGTAGCTGGGACAGTCATTGGATCACGGCCTCTACACAGCACTTTGTCTGTTATCGCTTCCATTGAACGCGAATCTATGAGGTCAAATCTTCCGAGGTTGCCACTGTTGACAATAACAGTCTCTTTGATTTTATCAATGCCTTTGAAACCCTTCTGATTATTTCCATTTGGCCCAGATTCATGAACATGCCCAACAAGAAGCAATTTTGGCGCATGTACTGCTTCCTCCAAGTATCGTCTTGTCACTGGTGTCCCCCAGTGCTGTTGAAAAACGGTATAATCCAGAGAGCAGTGCGGTGGCTGGTGTGTTACTGCTATTGTTGGTTCGTGTTGGCATAAGAGAGCATACAGTTCTTTGTCATCGAATCGTGCAATCAATGGACTGCCAGAAAACAAGTCTTCGAGATTTGCTATGTGCGCTGGCGTCTGCCTACCCCCACCATAGCCAAAATGTTTTATTCCGTCCTCTTCCAACAGCTTATGATCAAGATTATGATCTCCATAAACTGCATCAATCGCCACAGTGTCGTAATTACCAGGAATGACGAAATAAGGAATACCGCTTGCATCAAGAATGCGTTTGAATTCTGTATAAATACGAGTGGTCTGATCTATGACAGCCTGTCTAAAAGCATCTCTATTTCGTGTCTCGGTGAACCTCTCAATATCACTTTTACCATAACCCTTTAGATTTAAATCTCCCGAGATAATAATTTTATCCGCATTCTTTGCCTGCGCAAAGTTCGCCAAGGCTGAGAGCGCATCATAGTCTTCATGAACGTCTGAGCCGTGGATGTATTTGGTCATTTTCTCATCCCTACTTTACTCACCCATACATTTCGTACATTATCCATCCATCTGTGCCTTTGCCGGCAAAGCGTGTTGTACCGTCATAGCGCTGGAGCAAGAGACTTGTATATTTTCCATCTTTTGTTTTTTTGAGCAATGGTTTATCGCCGGGAATGGTAAAGTAGGGAGTAACATCAACAAAATCCTGCTCAAAGTATCCCTCTCGTCTGCACGTATTCAGCAGTTTAATTAAATTACTAGAACTCTCAATTGTTCTGAAAATTTTCATTTTTCATCACCTTTAGTTGACACGGACATATGCCTGTTTCCCATCGGATTGTTTCCTTCTTCTCAGTTCCTCGTATTTTTCAGGAACAGGAAGATCAAGTTGGCGGGCATAAGCGTATAGTGTATCCATGATATCATCTGCTGGCCCATGATTATCGAGCACATATTCTGCACATTCCACAAGCTTCTGACTGAGGAGAGGAAACTCTTCCTTCATGACTTTATGTATATTCTGCTTTGGATTTATGTCAGCTTTTTCAGCAAATGACGCTGCAGCATCAAGATGGTAATTCCATAATCTACAGGCAATTGATGCATCACTGTGCAAAGCATTGTGCAAAGCACTACGTGCTTTTTTCAGCTCCTGCTCAAGACCAAGAACCCCTGCTTTTCGTAGCAATTCAGGTACTTTTGGTGGAATCGGTTGTCCTGCCAAATGAGTATACTCTCCTGCCTTTTGAATTGCCTCGCGCGCGCTTAGATAATCACCTGCCTCAAGAGCCCTCTCCGCAAACTCTATGCCTTTGTTTGCTCCAAGCACATATGTCTCTTTGATGATTGGTTGAATCTCTGCCGGAATTGGCTCTGCCATTGTTGAAATGAGTTGTACTACTGTAAGATTTTTTGACCCATTAATAAAATTAATATCTAGCTCTTTTTGTGCTGTTTCCCACAACATACGTAATTTATCAGTAAGGTTATCAGTAAGATTTTTGTTCATATTCTCACCCAACTGGTATGCAGAAAAGAGCATCTATTTAAAGGTTTCTAGTTATTAACCACTTATTAGTGGTGCCAATTTGTGTGGGAGATTACTTGTAGTAGTAATATTCTTTTTCAGATATCATTCTGTTTCAGATATAAATATGGCCTCAATTCTCGGTAACCAGCTGCCCGAAAAGGTGCTGTGAGTTCATCACAGCTTATATCGAGAGAGAGATAAACACCACCGGGAACTAAAAGCCTATCAACTTCAGTCCATAGTTGGTTTGCAGTAAATTCATTGGTGAGATAATCCCCGATATTCACAGAGAAGACGAGAGTGGCAGTTCCATCTTTTATCCCTGTTTGCCGCATATCAGCACAGACATAACTAACCGGAAACCACTTTGATGGCGCTAAATCAACGCCAATGCAGATAGCTGATGGATATTCCTTTTTGAGCAAGTGAAGAGTTTGGCCACTCCCGCAACCGAGGTCAACAATTATTCCGTGGAGATGCGCTTCCAGGTTGCTCCTTTTCAGATTGTTCATTATCAAACTGGAAAAAGCTAAATCATCAGAATAGATATGGTCAAGGTGAGGATATGTCGATTTGCTTTTCATTATGCTTTATTTTGGGAGTCAGGAAGATGCAATACTTAAATCTTCTTATTTGTAGTAACTAAATAGGGACTAAACATTAAAATACTTCGCCTGTAAGTGATGCACAATAATGGCAGATGTAGATTCTTCAGGCACCATCTGGAATGTCTCTGTCAGAGAAACGCCAATCCTCTGTGGTTGCAGCAGGCGGAAGAGCTTCACCTGATCTTCCAGATTAGGGCAAGCGGGATAGCCAAAACTGTAGCGGCTGCCGCGGTATTTCTGGTGAAATAACTCTGGTATTGTTTTTCCATCTTCCGTGGCAAGACCCAATTCTTCCCGTATCTTTTTGTGCGTATACTCCGCCAACGCTTCAGTGGATTCAACAGCAATCCCATGGAGATAAAGATATTCTGCATATTTTCCTTCTGCATTGCGTTGATTCATCACTTGTTTTATCTTATCCCCTATGGTAACAACTGAAAAGGCAACGCAATCATATTTTCCTGTATCTACAGAAGCGAAATAATCGGCAATGCATAACCTTCTCCCTTCTTTTTGCCGCGGGAGAGTGAATCTCTCGATTTCGGTCTTTTTACCTTCAGTCTTTTTATCAGATGAATATGTATCAGGGGAATAAACAATGAGGTCATCCCCAGCGCTCTGACAGGGGAAGTACCCATAAACAATACGGGGCTGGAGATAGTTTTTGCACTCTTCTTTTAGCGTTACAAAGAGAGGTTCAACTGTTGTCTGCAGGAGTGCATCATATTCCTCTTTTGATAGTGCACGCTGTTTGAAACCCCATTGCCCCCGAAAAAGGGCGATGGTATTAATGTATTGATAGATATCATCCAATGATATATGTGTGTGCATTATAGTTCCATAAAAAGGAGGAAGGGGAATGGCAATATCTTTTCGGATAGGTTCTCCTCCTGCAAGCTCCTGTTCTTTTCTGTCCTCTTTTTGCACGACTGTTTTTCCTTTCAGCACTATACCTTCCCTTGTTTTCTGGTCTTGTAATCTATCCAATACCTCAAGTCCTTCAAAGGCGTCGTTAGCATAAAAAGCGGGTCCCTTTCCCTTGTAGGCAACACGCAAATCATCTTCAACATAAGCACGTTGTAATGCAGCTCCGCCACAAACAACAGGGATGGACAGTCCTTGTTTCTCGAGGTCTTCGATAACGTACTTCATCTCTAGTGTTGATTTCACCAATAAGCCTGATAACCCAATGACATTGGCATTATACTTTTGTGCAGCAGCAATAATCGCATCAGAAGGTTGCTTGATGCCGAGATTTTTTACTGTATAGCCGTTGTTAGAGAGAATAATGTCAACCAGATTTTTTCCAATGTCATGGACATCTCCCTTCACCGTGGCAAGGACGATAGTTCCTTTCGACAATCCTTCTTTTTTTTCCATGAACTGCTCAAGATAGGTAACTGCTGTTTTCATGACTTCTGCAGATTTTAGCACAAAAGGCAACTGCAATTTTCCAGCACCAAATAAATCACCTACGGTTTTCATGCCATCGAGCAGGATGGTATTGACAATGTCCAAGGCAGAATATTTTTTAAGGGCTTCATCGAGAATGACGTGCAGGGGCAGCTTTGCTTTTCCGATTTTTGCTTCCTTTTCCCCTTTGATAATACACCGCTTAATCGTCTCTTCCAATGTCATGGACTCAGTTTCTTTTTCCTCTTCCCGTATACCTGAAACCGTGTCAAAATAAGTAAGATATGCCTCTAATGGATTTTTTTGGTTTTTTCCAGGGAGAGAATGCTGATTGGGCTTCTGATAGATGAGCGCTTTTGCGAGGGACACTTCTTCTGGAGCCAGTTCATGCAAGGGGTAGATCTTCTTTGCATTCACAATAGCTGCATCAAGCCCAGCTGCAATAGCTTCATGCAGAAAGACGCTATTTAAAATACGGCGCGCATGATGTTTTAACCCAAAGGAGATATTGCTTATGCCTAAGACAGTATACGCTCCTGGAATCTCTTGCTTGATGCGTTTTATTGCCTCTAGCGTTTCGATACCCGCTGTCTTGTAGTCTTCTTGACCAGTACTAATTGGTAATGTAAGCACATCAAATAATAAATCCTGTGCGCGGATGCCATACTTTGCTGCAGCATCATATATTCTTTTTGCAACAGCAACTTTAGAGTCAGCAGTAAGTGCCATTCCGTTTTCATCAATAGTTAATGCAATGACAGCTGCCCCATATTTTTTTGCTAGTGGAAGAACACGTGCAATCCGCTTTCCCCCATCTTCCAGATTAATTGAATTGATAATCGCCCTTCCCGGGATGTGCTTCAGACCATATTCAACAATAGTTTCAGGATTATCTGAATCAAGTACAAGAGGCACAGTGAGAAGCGATGCTAACCCAACGTCTCGTTTTCCAATGATTTGTGCCATATAATACGTTGCTGGTTTCTTTTCACCAGTCATATCAACACATACGTCAAGCACATGAGCACCTTCATCTACCTGCTGCTTTGCAAAACTCAGAATTTTATCATACTCCTCTGCAAGGACAAGCTTTTTAAATTCCTTGTTCTGAGTCGTGACATTCATTTTTTCACCAATGATGAGAGGCTTGGGGTTTTGATCAAGCGTGGTAGCAGAAAAAATACTTGCAATGCTTGGCTGGTAGGACGATGTTCGTTGTGTGAGAGTGCACATTTTCATTTCTTTTGCTAGCAACGCAATAAACTCTGGCGTTGTTCCGCAACAACCACCCACCACAGAAAGACCATACTTGTCCACGTACTCTTTCATCGTTGCAACGAATTCAGGAGCACTAAGATCATACACCATCTTCCCGTTTTCATTCTTTGGCAACCCTGCATTAGGTTGGCATGAGATGGGTTTTTTCCAGTGCGTTGAAAGATAGCGGATAGCATCATTCATGTTCTTTGGGCCAGTCGCACAGTTAAGACCCAACATCGTAATGTACTCATATGGTTCAAGCGCAGCAACGACGGCTTCGATCTCTGTGCCGAGCAGCATTTTTCCTGTTTGTTCTATAGTCACCTGTACCATGACGGGCAGCTGCTTGTTTGCTTCTGTAAAGTACTTTTGAATACCTGCTAATGCAGTTTTTGTCTGAAGAAGATCAAAGCATGTTTCAATGAGAAGAATATCAACGCCACCCTCAATTAATCCCTTTGTTTGGTCACAATATGTCTTCTCAAGCGCTTCAAAAGTAATTTCTCCCCGTATCGGGCTCTTTGTTCCGGGGCCAATGGAACCTGCAACAAAACGCGGCTTGTCAGTGTATTCTGCAACTGTTTTTTTCGCGATTTCTGCTCCTGCTTTGTTCAGCTCATACACTCGTGCTTCCAACCCGTACTCTCCGAGATTCATTGCATTGGCGCCAAAGGTATTAGTTTCAATGACATCTGCTCCTGCCGTAAGATAAGCGCGATGGACATGGGTGATAATGTCTGACCGCGTTACGTTAAGAATCTCATTGCACCCTTCCTGACCACCAAAATCAGCTGAAGATAGATGCTGTTGCTGAATCATGGTACCCATTGCACCGTCGAAAATAAGAACACGTTTCTCCAACTCAGAAAGAAAGTCTGCCATATGAAACAAGTACGTAAAAGCTCTGCTTAAAATGTTTTTGGTGATTTTATTCTAATAGGAATTATCAACAAAGAATTAGATTTTTATATTCTTATTGTTCCTCTCGTATTATGAAGCCTTTTCACAAGAGTATCATCCTCTCTATGATGATATCATTTCTCTTTGTAAGTAGTCTTTTCTACTACACAAACAACCGGCTTTCTGCTACTCTGGAGTCACTTCATGATCAGGAGAAAAGGTTGCGCAGCACTATGGATACAATGGAAATAACACAGAAGGAAGCGCTAGCGCAGAGTGAGGATAGATTTTCAAAAGAAGTAACTGCTTTACGTGATGATATACGAACTCTTGAGAAAATGTCCAAGGCGTCACAGGAATCCATTGAAAGCATCGGTGGACAGTTGCAATCTGTTGAGGAAGAGTCAAAGAAGAAGCTTGGGGAGCTGGAAAAGCAGATTTTAAATGTGAATGTGAAAAGTGAAAGTTTTACGGGAATCATAGAGAAGATAATCAAATCAGTCGTATCAATAAATACTGATGGTGGCATTGGTTCAGGTTCTATCATTAATAAAGAGGGATATATCATCACCAACCGTCATGTTGTTGAAGGGGCAACAAAGGGATATGTGAAAACGTCTGACGGAAAAAAACATGCGGTGCGGATAGTGTCAAAATCAAAAGACAAAGATATTGCCGTGGTGAAAATAGATGGAATTTATCCTCTATTATCATTTGGCAAGGCCTCAAACCTCGTGCTGGGTGCACCTGTCATAGCCCTTGGTTCCCCGGCAGGGTTAGAGTTTAGTGTTACTGAAGGTATAGTCAGCGCTTTACGGCAAGTAGGTGGCATAACCTATATCCAAACAGACCTCTCTATGAATCCCGGCAACTCCGGTGGGCCATTATTGAATACGAAAGGTGATATAGTGGGAATGAACACATTAAAACTGAGGGGTTTTGAGGGACTTGGATTTGCGCAAGCTGCCGAGGATGTACAGGACTTCGCACTCGCCGCTATCGAGGAAGACAAGAAATCCCTTGTTGAAAACTATTAACTATTAAATACTACATGACAGCAACTGCACATCATGAGCATTCACACAAAGCTCCGCTGGCCTGCTTTCCAAAATGTTACTCGTTTTGTTCTTGGAAATGCATTGCACGCTTCATTTTCAATTCATTATGGTGGTCTCGAACACATACCTTCTGATGGCCCTTTGCTCCTAGCTGCCAACCACATCACGTGGCTTGATCCATTTGTTATCGGTCTTGGTGTTGAGAGGTTGCATTTCGGGATGGGAAAAGAAGAGTATTATTTCTGGCCGGGGATGCGCTATGTCCTTGGCTGGCTGGGTGCATTCCCTGTAGCGAGAAAAAAAAAGTATCCTGTGTTGCTGCAGAAATATTCCAAGGAAAGAGTTGATAAATACTTACTTGCTGACAACCAGTTCAACTATGATGAATATTTTAAAGGAAAACAGGATGTTGTGCTGGACATAAAAAAGACATTGAGACATGATGAGAGACTCACCGGAATTTCCATTGCGCAATATCTTCTGATGAAGAACGAGGCGCTTATCATTCATCCAGAGGGAACAAGACACTGCGATGGCATAATCAGGGATTGCAAGACGGGAGTTGCACGGATTGTGCTTGACTTGTATCAGCTATACGGAGTGCAGACTACTGTTGTGCCGTGCGCTGTTGCATATGCACCAAGAGGTTTCAGAAGCAACATTACTGTGCAGTTTGGTGTTCCTATAGCTGTGAAAGGCACTGTTGACTCATTCACTGAGTGCCTTGAGCAGAAGATAAAGGAATTATATGCTGTGGCATATGCCGCGGCAAACTCTGGAGCGTAACTACTCTCTAGAACATAACTATCTTTGCCCTCGCTACGGTGACTCCATTTGCGATGATTCCCTGTTTGATTTCCAGAATCTGCATATCAGTAAGTGCTGGATTTGTATCGAAGACAGCAAGCGCTGTGCGATTGTGATGGGCTATGGAAAGATTGCCTATGTTGATGTTGTACTTTGCACAAACAGCACCAATGACAAGAACAACGCCGGGATAATCAC
Organism: Candidatus Woesearchaeota archaeon; assembly: GCA_023264635.1. Lineage (GTDB taxonomy): Archaea > Nanobdellota > Nanobdellia > Woesearchaeales > JAGVYF01 > JACQSS01. The sequence continues at coordinate 38,899 of JAHFLT010000013.1, forward strand.
TATATTGGAATATGACTTTTTGCCCGTATGGTACCAGATTATGCAGAAACTCATCAATGCGCTCTATACGTGGACCGTCTTCTGTCAGGCGCCCGCGGACGCTCACACGCTGGGAGGCTATGACGTCCACTGTCACGGCATCTCCATACTGTTTGGCTACATCTGGTTCACGCTTTACTACCATGAGATTATTTTGTTTTGCGAGTAATGCTGCATTGATGTATGTCACAGGAACATCACTTAGACAGTGTAATACTCCGCACATCATCGCCTTTTC
>JAHFLT010000028.1 GCA_023264635.1 Candidatus Woesearchaeota archaeon
CACTTTATGCTCTTCTTTTGAGAGTATCTCATCCAGTTCTTTGTCAATTACTGAATGATCCTGTTGCAGTAGTTTCGCGATGAAATATAATATTATCGCAGCTCCTGCGTACCAGATGAGGTTTTCCATTCTCCTTCTTAATGTGGAAATGTTTAAATAATTATGCTTCACGATTTTTAATGGCTTTTTTTGCTCCTTATGTTTCCTCGTCTACCTTTGCCTTTGCATCCATAACGTCATCTTCATTTTTGGATGATTTTGCTCCCTGATTGGTATTCTGGTATAATTCTGTCGACGCTTCGTTCAGCACCTTCTGTAGTTCATCTACTTTTGATTTAAGCCCTGGTTCACCCTTTTTTGCAAGTGCGGCTTGTAATTCATCCTTTTTCTTACATAACATTTCAATCTTTTCCTTGCTAACTTTACCCTCAAAATCAGTGAGAGCTTTTTCTGCTGCATAGACAAGTGTATCGCCTTGGTTACTCAAATCAGCAAAATCTTTTTTCTGTTTGTCTTCATTCTCATTCTGTTGGGCTTCCTTGCGCATGCGCTCAATCTCTTCCTCAGACAAGTTGGTTGTGGTGGTGATTGTAATTTTCTGTTGTTTTCCTGTCCCAAGATCTTTTGCAAAGACATGCACTATCCCATTCGCATCAATGTCGAAAGTTACTTCTATTTGGGGTATACCTCGTGGCGCTGGTGGAATGCCAATCAAATCAAATCGTCCCATAGTCTTATTGTCAGCAGCCATAGGTCTTTCCCCCTGCAAGACATGGATAGTTACTGCAGTTTGGTTGTCAGCAGCTGTGCTGAATACCTGTGTCTTTTTCGTTGGGATGGTTGTGTTACGGTCGATTATCTTTGTGAGTACTCCACCGAGAGTCTCGATTCCAAGACTTAATGGGGTTACATCAAGCAAAAGTAAATCCTTTACTTCTCCCTTGAGGATACCTGCCTGAATAGCTGCTCCAAGTGCTACAGCCTCATCCGGATTTACCGATTTTTCTCCTTCTTTTCCCACAAGCTCCTTGACAACACGTTGTACAGTAGGAATCCTGGTAGAACCGCCGACAAGGATAATCTTATCTATTCCTGTCGGAGTTAAACTAGCATCCTTAATAGCTTGCAATGTAGGGTCCTTAAGCTTCTCAAGAATAGGTGAGATCATGGTCTCAAATTTAGCGCGTGTCAATTCACTTACAAGATGCCTTGGGCCGGTTTTATCTGCAGTGATGAACGGTAAATTAATGCTAGTCACTGTCTTTGTTGATAACTCTATTTTTGCTTTCTCTCCCGCTTCCTTGAGGCGCTGCATCGCATTTTTATCCTCTTGGAGATCAATGCCATACTGCTTTTTGAATTCTTTAGCCATCCAATCTATTAAAATATCATCTATATCATCCCCACCTAGGTGGTTGTTGCCTGCTGTGGCTTTCACTTCGAAAACACCATCTCCCAATTCAAGTACAGAAACGTCAAACGTGCCACCGCCAAAGTCAAAGATCAAAATAGTATGCGACTTCCCTTTGTCTAAGCCGTAAGCCAGCGCAGCTGCAGTAGGTTCATTGACGATGCGCAGTACGTTAAGACCGGCAATATGTCCCGCATCTTTGGTTGCCTGACGCTGGGCGTCTGTAAAATATGCGGGGCATGTGATGACTGCATCAGTCACTTTTCCTCCCAAATATGCCTCTGCATCAGTTTTCATCTTCTGCAGAATGGCAGCGCTTATCTCCTGCGGAGTAAATTCCCTGCCATCCAAAGCTACTTTGAAATCCTCTCCCATATGGCGCTTAATGGAGCGGACAGTATTCTCTGGATAAAGGATAGCCTGGTTCCTCGCGAGTCTTCCGACAATACGCTCTCCATTTTTTACCAAAACAACGCTTGGTGTTGTCCGTTCACCTTCAGCGTTTGGAATTATGACAGGTTTCCCTCCCTCCATCACAGCCACTGCTGAAAATGTGGTTCCCAAATCAATACCTATTGGTTTTGTCATCTTTATACCTCCCTCTCTACATCCTTTTCCTCTCTCTCTTTTTCTTCATTCTTTTCTGCACTATTCCTATTTTCTATCCTTTTCCTAGTTACTTTGACTTTCCCATGGCGAATTATTTCGTCATGTAAGTAATACCCCCTTTGAAGCTCTTCAATGACCATATTATCTTCTTTATCTGATTCGATGAACATTATTACCTCATGTATTCTCGGGTCAAATGGTTGGTTCATAGCGGGGATTGGCGTGAGGCCAATATCTTCTAATAGTGTGGACAGCTGCTTGTGCAACAACGAAACAGCGTTCACAAATTCATCATGATGCACATTATTGTCCAAGCACAATGAAAATTGATCAAGCAGTGGAATGAGCTTCACCACAATGTCTTTTGTTGCCAAGGCATTCTCCTTTTGTCTTTCTGATGCTATGCGTTTGCGGAAATTATCAAAGTCAGCAGCTAGTTGCTTAGCAGCTGTCATTAAGGTATTATACTGGTTCTCATACTTATTCTCGAGCCCAGCATAAGCAGTTTCCTTCTCAGCAAGTGCTTTGCTTTTCTCTTCAAGCGCTTTTTCCAGCTCCTGGAGGTGTGTGGCATTTTCTTGGTCTTGCTTCACTTTTTTTGTCATTTGTTTATCTCAGTTCAACCTATTCTACCTGGAGTAAACAATAAATATATAAACATTGTGGTATTTATCTATGAAATGCACCAGACACTTATCCGGCAACCTTATCCTGAGAAAAATATTCATCATCAATTGCAATGGCTGGGCCTGTCCCTTGGGCTATTTGGAGAAAGGGATAAGGATAAGTCATGCTTCAGAATATTCATCGAGATGCTCAAAAGAGCAAAGCTAAAATCAGCAATGACTTCGGATGAAATCGCAGCACGCACAAAGTTGAGCAGAGGCACTGTGGTGCACCATCTCAATAAACTCATAGATGCCGGACTTGTACGCGTGGTCCGCAATACCTACATGTTAGGAGGAGATAATCTTTCCCTTCTCGTCGAAGAGCTGCAGCGCGATGCTGAACGAACATATGAACAGCTCGCTAAGGTAGCAGCAGAGTTGGATTCCTCTTTGGGGTTATAGTTTCAGCGCTATAGTTTCCAAAAATTTATATACAACCGTTCTTACAAGTACCATATCAGTACGAGGTAGATACTATGAAAAAAGGTGTTCTGAAGAAAGGACAAGGGTTGACAATGGATGTCATTATCATTGCCGCAATTTCTCTTGTTGTGCTGGTTGTGCTCATTGCAATTTTTACCGGGCGTTTAGGCAGGTTCACATCCGAGATTAAGGACTGCGCTGCACAGGGTGGCAGCTGCATGAGCGAAGAGGATTGCAGGTCTAAACAAATGGGAATATTGCCGGGAAAGACAAGCTGTGAAGATACAATGAAGTGTTGCATAACAGTAGAGAAACGTGAATAGTGCATGAAAAAAGGACAGGGACTCTCGACAGAAACCATTATTATTGCAATTCTGGTGTTGATAGTTCTTGTTGTGCTGATTCTTATCTTTACGGGAAAACTAGGTCAATGGAGAGTACAGACAGAGGAAGTGGGAGCGCTGGAACGGTTTGCAGGTGGGGATGTTGATGTTGGCGGTTCTTGTTCATTGGAAGGACAATTCGGTGGTGGCACATGTCGTGCAACTTGTCAAGAAGGAGAAGGACGTGCTGTGCAATCATCAAAAGCAGAACGTTCTTCACTTTGTAAATTCGGCCTTGCGTGCTGCAAATCAAAATAACATAACCTTTATTAATTTCATTCGTCCCTTTCATCGTCGATGGGAATCATAGAGCATTTCAAGGCATTTATCCAGAAAGGGAAGACGTTGTATTTTCCCGGTTGTACAACAAAAGTAAGATTGCCACATATTGCACAGAACTATGGGGTATTGTTAAAAGCAGTAGGCATCAATATAGTGACACTTCCTGAAACTATATGCTGTGGAGGATTCTGTCTAGATAGTGGGTATAGAGATGACTTTGAGCAATGTAGGCAGAAAACCATGGAATTTTTTACAGAACAACAAGTAACTAAGGTCATCACCAGCGATCCATTCTGTTATCGTATTCTCAAGGAGAATTATTTAATTCCTGTTGATTTTGCAGCAACTATTCTCGCACAGAAAATGAATGCTTCTGTAACAAGGTCTGAGCAGGTATACTATCATGATGGCTGCTTTGCTACAGGAGATGAACCGCGCAAGTTGCTGCAGCAGAAGGGTTTCTTGCTCCAAGAGCTTCCTAAGAGTGCGCAATGCTGTGGCGCAGGAGGACTACTTCCAATGAATAACCCACAACTGGCAAAAAAGATAGCAGAGCGTCTCATCAAGCACTGCCCATGCGATAAAATAATCACCGCCAGTCCATTATGCTATTTGCATTTAAAGAGCAAAGGCAAAGAGGTTTTCGAGTTCAGTGAGTTATTATAACTCTTTTTTCCTAAAGGAGAAAATAAAATGAAAGATAAAATAGAAAAGATAGTAGGAGCGGGAAATGTGTCTGACAAAGAGGCTGATATGTTTGTCTACAAAAATGATAGTTCTTATCTAGAAGGCCATCCCGTTCTTGTGGTGTGGCCAGCTTCTACAGAAGAAATCGCCAAAATAGCGAAACTGGCAAATGTGCGTAACATCCCTTTAGTGGTACGAGGTGGGGGAACATCAACTGCCGGATGCACGCTTGCAGAAGATGCTATCATGCTTGACATATCACGGATGAATAAAATAGTGCAGCTCAATCTCACGGAACGATCTATTACTGTAGAGCCAGCTGTAACAGTAGCCCAGGTCAACAGACTGCTTGCGCACTATGAGCTTTGCATTCCAACAGTTCCTCATACAGTATCTGGTGTTGCTACCATTGGTGGTCTCGTCTCTTGCAATTCTCCATCGTCACTTCGTTTCGGACAGATTGGTAATTGGGTCATGTCGCTTGAGGTGGTAGATGGCACTGGGAAGGTATTCACTCCATCAAAGATTTCTATTTTTGTAGGAAGCGAGGGAGTTTGTGGCATCATCACAAAGGTTAAGATGAAAGTGACAAAACCAATTACCGCAATCTCCGGGACATGGAAACAATGTGTTTCTCAAGAAGAGCTATCTCTTTTGTCTCCTCTATGGAAAGACTCAGATGTCATCACAATAGAATATTTTGATGCTTATTGTTCGCAGCTGCTTGGATTAGCAGATAAACCGCATTTGTGGATAGAGTATGTGTTTCTTGATAAGGGGGATATCAAAGACCAGCAGGAGTTAGCAGCAGTAAGGGAACGCATAGCAAAGCTTTATTCACTGCTCAAACAACATAAATTCACTGTGCATACTGACCCATACGTACCGCATGAGGGGATATCTCCGTTTTTACATTTTTGCAGAAGAAATAGCATTCCAGTCTATAGCCACATTGGTCAAGGAGTGATGCACGCGTGCGTGCGCAAGGAGCATCCAGAAATGGCAGGGAAAGTGTATAAACTTGCGCAGAAGTTGAAAGGATATCCAAGTGGAGAATTTGGCATTGGCAGGGCATGGAAAGAATATATGCCCCCTGATAAAAAGAATGAACTCAAGGAACATAAGAAATTCTATGACCCGAGCGGGATCCTAAATCCGGGGTGTCTTCTATGACTAACCCAGACAAATGTGATCACTGTGGATTGTGCAAAGAGGTGTGTCCCATTTTTGAAGAAGTGCGTAAAGAAGTAGTAAGCCCCCGGAGCCAGCTGCAATATGCAAAGAACAATATCCAGACTGCGATAGCATTAAACTGCACGTTTTGTGGTGCGTGCGTGCAAGCATGTCCCTATGAGATAGATATCCCCAAACAGGTACGGAAACTGCGCGAGCAGATGGTCCAAAGCGGGAAAGAGACAAAGGCAGGTCGGGCAATGATCGAGAACATCAGGAAGTACGGGACACCGTATTCACCAGACGAGCAACAATAACATTTATATATCTACTTTCGTCTTTTTTCTCTAAAAGAGGTGTTATAGCATGGTAGCAGTCCTTAGTGAAGTTGATGTTGTTCTCGCCATTATCATCGGCGTCTTGGCGGCTATTGTCTACAGCCTGCGTGTTCTGGTGCTGATGGATAGAAAAGTAGCACGGATAGAAATGCACATCGAGAGAATGGCGCATAAGATAGCCAAGGAAGAATATAAAATCGAGGCAGAGCTGAAAAAGAAAAGGAAGTGATACTTTTTGATAACAGAGCAGGTGTACTTCCACGGATGGTTCTATCCTTTCCGTGTTCATGAAGAGAAGAAGCAGAATTTGTGTTTCCCAGTCCTTCAAAATTTCTTGTACTTGGCAATGACAGCATGTCCACATGCTTATTTCAAGGAAGGACCGCGTAGTTCAAAATTAAAGGTCGCATTGCCTATTACGCTGACTCCTGTTTTAGGACATGAAGTGTCTCAACTCGCAGCAGCTGCGCTGGAGTGGTCTCATGAGAAAACACCTCACGCCAAAGTGCAGAATTTCATGCTAGAACGTGATGATAAGACTATTGCAATCGAGGTACCGCTTTGGTTGACTCCAGAAGAAATGAAGTCTTATGCTTCCTTCTTTGGCACGACGGCGTCGCTTACCGGGCATATTGATGTGCTTCGCATGGAAGACAATAAAGTGTGGGTCTGGGATTTCAAGCCACACGCGTCAAAAGAAAAGTATGCACAAACACAGGTCTATTTCTATGCGCTTATGCTCAGCCTTCGTACAGGTCTGCCGATGGACTCATTCAGGTGCGGCTATTTTGATGAAAAAGTGGCGTATCTGTTTATGCCGTCAGATAAGCTTTTGCTGTCTGAAAATACCAATAGCTTCCTCAAATAAAAGTCCTTTTTGTTTTGCTAGTGTGATGTCGAGAGAATAGTTGTTTCCCTTAGTGTTGCGTAAGTCTTCCACATTCATAAAATACCAATTCTCATCATCAAAACGCACAGCAAGCCATGCCTCAGCACCGAATTTTTGTGCGAATGCACATAATTGCTCAACATCCTCCTGTGCCAGGTATTTTTTTTCATCCCCAACAGCTTTACATTCTATGGCCAAGCGTCTTACCGCATTACTCGCTACAATGTCCGGGCTAGGGTATTTCATGCTGCCTGAGCCAGCCACCCGAACAGCAGCCCATCCTTGTTTCCAGAAAAAATGGATTAATTCTCGCTCTGCGTTTGATCCCTTCTGCTTCTTGTTCTTGACCATATATCTTAGCAGTTCTCGCTATGCGCTTACAGGCTCCATCCAAAAATTCTCGCTCTGCTCAGCAGCCTCTCGTCTTTGCATTTCTAGGTGATAACTAACACAAAGGAGAATTGCTGTTCTCCTTGTGCAAGAATCCCTGAGGCTTCTTTGCATTTCCTGGATGTCGTCCCTTTGTCAGCGCAAAATGGGCTACTGCTAAGGCTCGACCTTAGGCTGCTAAGCGCTTTTTTGGATGGAACTGCGCTTACACCTTACATTCAAAATTATTCTCACTTAAATATGCTCCGTTTTACACGTTCACTTTCATGAAATCGTATGCACACACTGTATTCGGGAAATGAGTTTTCGCTTCTTTTTCCAACTCATCCGTTGTTTCATAACGCTGAGAAAAATGGGTAAGAATAAGCTTCTTTACATTCGCCTGCTGTGCAATCAGTGCAGCATCCTGTGCAGTCATGTGCTTATATTCATCTGCTTTTGCCTTAAGAGCTGTTGCATATGTTGATTCGCAGATGAGCACGTCTGCATTTTGTGCCAGAAGAGTCGCATTCTCGCAAGGCACTGTATCTGTTATGTATGCAATCTTCTTCCCCTTCAGGAGATAAGTTACTTTCTCACAATCAATTTTCTTCCCTTTCCACGTGATAGATTTTCCCTCCTGTAATGAACGGAGATGCGGTCCTTCAGGAACTCCCATATTCCTGAGCAGGTCCATTGAGATTTTCCTCCGGTCTTTTTCAATAAATGCATAGCCAACACAAATCTCCTTGTGGTCAAGTAAAGCAGTTTCTAGAATGAAATCTTCATTTTCAAAGAAAATGTCTGGTTTTTCACCTGTAAGCTCTTTCACCGTGATCTCAGTGGATAAGTCAAACGAGCATGTTTTCATAAGGTGCTCCATTCTCTTTTTCGTACCCAGGGGGCCATAAATATCAAGATGAGGCTGCATTTTTTCATTCCCTATAGTCTGCAACAACCCAACCAATCCAGAGACATGGTCACCATGCCAATGGGAAATAAGCACTTTTGTAACAGACGTTCTCTTTATTCCGGCAATGTTCATCTGTCTCTGTGTTCCTTCCCCACAATCCAGAAGGATGCCTTGGTCTTTATACTGCAAGAATGTGCCGGAGACGTTCCTCTCCTTCGTTGGTACCATGCCGCTTGTCCCTAAAATAGTGATATGCATATCTTCGCATGGACGCACAACTTTTATAAATCTATTGCATTTTTTACCGTCTGATGACGAAATCACCACTTGCAATCTATTCAGGAGATCGCGTCCTTGTTGAACAAGGAGACACTGCTAATGAGTACTATGACAAAAGCAGGTTCGGCATGCTTCTGGAGAATGGAAAACTGCAACTCTCACTGCTGGAAGCATTATACCTTACAGAAAAGGGAAAAATAGATCTACTCAACAAAAGGAACAAACAGATTCCCTCTGAGCTCTTTCTCAAAAAGGCCCAAAGATATGAACCCAAATTCTGGATAAGGTATGCTGTCTTCAAAGATTTGCGTAACCGTGGCTATATTGTAAAGACCGCACTCAAATTTGGAGCAGACTTTCGTGTTTATGACCGAGGAATAAAACCGGGGGAGGACCATGCAAAGTGGATTGTCTTTCCTGTCCATGAGAGTGCTGTGTTGACGTGGTATGAATTTTCTGCAAAGAACAGGGTGGCGCATTCCACAAAGAAAAGATTACTGCTAGGTATTGTGGATGATGAAGGTGATTGTACGTATTACGAGTGTAAGTGGACGCGTCCATAATCTTTATTAATATTAGCTTGTACGCATTAGCTATGGACGGCTTGCTTCTGAAAGACAAAGTGTTTGATCAGCTGAAGATGAAAGGACCTCAGCTCCCAGTCCATCTCGCAGCGCAGCTGAAAATAAACTTGATCTTTGCTGGTGCTTTTCTTTCGGAACTTATTGCAGAAGGAAAGGTAAAGTACACGACTCTTAAAGTTGGTGGATCGCCACTTTACTACGCGCCAGGGCACGAGATACGACTTCAGTCATTTGTCAAGTACTTGGGGCAGCGTGAGAAAGAGGCTTATGACTTGCTTGCACAAAACAAGCTGTTGAGAGACGATGAGCTTACTCCAGTAATACGGGTCGCTATGCGTACAATCAAAGACTTTGCTGTCCCTCTCCGTATTACTACAGAACACGAAGCAGCGATTTATTGGAAGTGGTATCTTTTAGGAGAAGAAGAGATGCATGCGCTGCTGGAAACATTGTTGGCTAATCCAGCACCAGTTCCAGAAGAGGTTTCCCCTCTTTTTGTAAAAGAAGAGACTATTTCCACTCCCCCATCTTTGTCTCTTATCCAGCCTACAAAAGATCCCGAGAAAAAAAAACCTCTCAAAGAGATTACCCAGCAATTCCCTGTTACTGAGAAACCAATGCCTGAGGCGCACCCAGTACAACAACCATTACAAGAGGTATTATCCAGAGAAAAAGAATATACAGAAAAAGAAGAAGACATTTTTGCACAGGAACTCTTTGCTCATTTTGCTGCGAAAGGAATTTATGTCTTATCGCATAATATCAAGAAAAAAAATGCAGAGGTAGAATGTATTGTCACGCTTCCCACGCCCTTCGGGGAAGTATCTTATCTCTGCCTTGCAAAGAAAAAGAGACGCTGCTCAGAAGCTGATATCAGTGCAGGCTATGTCAAGGCCACTGCGCAAAGGCTTCCTTATCTCTTTATCTCAACAAGCGACCTGCCAAAGAAAGTACAGGAATTTGCTACAAGCCATATGCAACACACTCTTGTGAGGACAATATATTTGTGAGGACAATACATGGGAACAAAAATCTATGACCTGGTAGAGAAACATGAAATAACGCTGGCAGACTTACAGCACAAGGTTATTGCCATAGATACATTTCTTTTCCTTTACCAATTCCTTGCCACTATAAGGCAACCAGATGGAAGGCTTTTGACGGATAGCAAAGGTAATGTAACCAGTCATCTCATTGGTTTGCTCTCACGGAGCACTAACTTCATGTCGCAAGGACTGAAATTAGCATTTGTCTTTGATGGAGAACCTCCTCAATTGAAACGAGCAACCCGTGAACAACGGAGAGAAGCGAAACGGAAAGCACAGGATTTGCTTGAGACAGCCATGCAGACTGGTGATGAGGAAGCGATGCGAAAGTATGCAGCACGTACTAGTGTCTTGTCTGGTGATATGATAGACGATGCTAAGGAACTAATCAGTGCACTAGGAATGCCAGTGGTGCAAGCTCCTGGCGAAGGTGAAGCACAGGCAGCGTATCTTGTCAAAAAAGGAGATGCTTACGCTGTTGGGTCAAATGATGCAGATTCATTGTTGTTCGGGGCACTGCGGATTGTGAAAAATCTTGGAGTAACAGCACGCAGGAGAAAAGCTGGAACGCTTGCCTCGGAGAGAGTGCCTCTGGAGCTCATAGACTTGCAGAAAACACTGCACTCTCTCGAGCTGAGCCAGGATCAGCTCATCTATCTTGCAATACTTGTCGGTACGGACTATAATCCTGGTGGCATAAAAGGGATTGGCCCCAAAAAGGCACTTGGTCTCATCAAAAAATATAAAGATGTTGATGCTTTGTTTTCTGCAGTGAAATGGGATTTTCCTTGTTCGTGGAAAGAGGTGTTTGATACAATTAAGAATGCCAAAGTGACAGATGACTATTCTCTTGTCTGGAAGCAGGTAGATAAAAAACGTGTCTTTACGTTGTTATGCGATAAGCATGACTTCAAACAGGAAAATGTGGAAAAGACATTGTCTGTTATCCGTCCACAAACAACATTGGGTGGCTTTGTATGAATGGCTTTCACGTTCCAAAAGAAAAAGCACAGGTAGTGAAAGAGTATCTTACGGAGCATCACCTTCTTGACAAAATGAGCCTGCTCGTGAAGGATGACAATACTATTACATTTCCTATCCTCAGCAAAAGCAATCTCTTAAAGGTGTTCCCATTCGGTACGTTTATCACAGCACGTTTTCCATCTGTGCAAAAGAAGCAAACATTCAAAGAAGCGCTGGTTGCACTCTTAACGCCAGCAGAACAGCAGCACAAGCAGCAGCACATAATATCTGGATTTGATGTTATTGGAGATATTGCCATAGTAGAAATACCACCTGAATTAAGGAAAAAAGAAAAAAAAATAGCACAGCTCCTGTTAGGGTATGCACATGTTAAAACAGTCGTCAAGAAAGGCACTATCCATCATGGAACATATCGCGTTCAGCGAATGGTGCATCTGGCTGGTAAGAGAACGATGGAGACTATTTATAGAGAGAGCGGTATAAAGGTCAAACTGAATGTCAGTAAGGTTTATTTTTCACCACGATTAGCGGAAGAAAGAAAAAGGATTGCTGCGCTTGTGAAGCCTAAGGAAAAGGTGCTTGTGCTTTTTTCAGGTGTTGGCATTTATCCTATGGTTATTGCACACAATACCAGCGCGTCTTTGGTTTACGGCATTGAGCTAAATCCTATTGGGCACAAATACGCTCTCATCAACAAGGAACTTAATCACCTGCAGAATATTGAGTTTATCTGTGGAGATGCTGGAAAAGAGATAAGAAAACTCCATGTGCGTTTTGATAGAATTATTATGCCATTGCCAAAGAACGCTGCCGATTTCCTTGGAAGCGCGCTTGCAGTGGCAAAGAAAGGAACAGTAGTCCACTTCTATGATTTTTTTCCCGAGAAAGATATCCCCCATGAGCCAAAAACAAGAATAAGGCAACTCTGCAGGAAATGGAAAATACCCTGTCGTATCATTACTGTTGTGAAGTGCGGACAGTACGCACCATATGTGTCACGAGTGTGTATCGATTTTAGTATTGGATAATTATTTTTGGATGATTATTTCTGTTTCTTCCACCAATAAACACCAACAAATAAAGTAAGAACCAACAACCCTAAGGGGATGAGCACTTCCCGTAAACGTCCTTCCTGCGCAGCTTGCCGTTTTGATAGCTTAATTGTTGCTTTCTCCTCATAAGTCAATGTGGAGAATGGAGTGACATCAATGATATTTACTGTATCTCCTTTGTCATTGAGGATGGTAATGTCTTTTGCCTTCTCATCATACGGCAAGTAAAAATCAAGGAAAACTGAAGGAAGCTCGCTTAAGCCACCTTCCCATTCTCCACTTTCATTAATGAATTCATGGATATACCCTCTTGGTGGCAATGCAAACGATTGAGTAGATACACTACTCCCATCAGCTCTTCTGAGTTGTATCTTGTAATCCCCTCTAGGATAGGGTGCTGGTATACTGTCTATTTGCTGTAATGCAACATCGGTCACAGTAAAACCCACTTCAGTGTAATTGACGGTGACAACATAGAACTTTTTCTCTTCCTGAGCAAATGCCAGTGATGCTAAAATCATCATCGTCAGAATAATGTACGTGTATCTCATGCTTCACCCGCCGTGCACTGATTAAGGCAATGTATGTTATTAGATACTCTATCTACTCTATCATTAGATAAAATGCCATCAAATCTCGTGTTTCCTCTTTGTTCTCCCCATTCTCTTTGGTTCACTTGCGGTCCTTCACGAGCACCAGCTTCCGGAGTTGCACGTTCCTTGTCACGATATCCTAACAATTGCTCAGCAAATCTGTCTGCAGGCCCTTCACCACCCCTAGTGTAAACGTGTCCGAACTCGTGAGCTATCACATAGATTGCCTGATCATTTCCTTTGGTGAACGCTCTCGGGCTAAAAAAGATTCTTCTTCCATCTGGAGAGGTCGCAGCATCACTTTTTCTGGCGCCGCTGCCAGAATCACCATCGGCCATCAATGCACGTACGTATTCTTCGTGATCCTGAAAAATAAAAATCTGTCTCCCTTTTGTCAAGCCAGGGTATGCAGCTTCTATTTTTCCAAGTCCTTCCTGCAAGACAGCAAGCTGATCTGAAGAAGGGTTACCTCTGATTGTTCCTCCAAACTGGCTCCGTAATCCCCGACTGTCTGTTCCTTGCGCACCAGCATCCTGCTGTCTCCCTCTTGTTTTTTGTACGACGGCAACAGGTGCACATCCCATGGGAATGTCTTGC